>JBHBEQ010000155.1:0-5019 GCA_041785575.1 Flavobacterium sp. | reverse complement strand
GTTGATTGGTTTGGTTGCTAAAAACGCCATTATGTTGGTGGATTTTGCCAACCATAAGAAAGAACAAGGTTACAGCACCTATGACGCACTTGTAGCAGCAAATCACGCTCGTTTCCGTCCTATTTTGATGACTACAATTGCCATGGTTATTGCCATGATTCCTATTGCCATGGCGCAAGGAGATGGTGCGGATATCAACAGAGGTTTAGCTATTGTAATTATCGGAGGTTTGCTTTCTTCTCTATTCCTAACACTTGTAATTGTACCAGTTGTTTATTCGATATTTGACAGTATTGGAAGAAGATTTGGAAAAGAAGAAAAAACAAACTACAAAGAATTGATGATAGCTGATTACGAAGAGAATGAAAACTATAAATCAGAATAGTTTTTTCATTAGTATAGAATTTAAAAAGTTGATTTATTAGTTGATTATAAAGGAGTTGTATTTATGTGCGGCTCCTTTATATTTTATGAAAATCCAGTGAAAACTTTGTGTGCAAACCTGTTTAATGCTTAACAAAAAAAATATGGTTAAACATTCGTTAAAGCTGATTGTATGAATCTGTTTTTTTACCAAATTTGATAAACAAATAAAAATTAAATTATATGAAAAAGATTTTAGCAACAATGTTGGTGTTATTTTCAGTATCGGTAGCATCAGCTCAAGTAAAAACTGCTAAAAAAGAAGAAGTTAAAGAAACAGTAGCTCAGAAAAAAGAAAAAGCAGAACAAAATAAAACTGAAGCTACAAAAAAGAAAGAAAAAGCAACTTCTACAGAAAAAGCAACAAAAAAAGGAACAACAACTAAAAAAGACGGGACACCAGATAAGCGTTACAAAGAAAATAAAAAATTGAAAAAAGACGGAACTCCAGACAAGAGATACAAAGAGAATAAATAGTATCTTAAGAAGATCTCGCTAGATGTATAAAATATCAACCGAAATTTTGAAGGAGTCAAGGAATTATTACATTCGAGTCGAACAAAAACTTAATGTTATACAAAATAAAAACGATTAATTTTTAGTTGTTATTATACATAAGTTTTGTTGACTGTTTAATAAAAGTAAAGCTGTCGCAGAGTGTAAGTTCTGTGACAGTTTTTTTATTTATAAAAGATGTTGAGGAAATGTAATCTATTCACATTCGATATTCATTTTTTAAATATGTGATTAATTGTTACATTTGTAAAAAAATAAAAAATATGTCAACAAATATAGAACAAGTAAAGTGCTTGATTATTGGATCAGGACCAGCAGGATATACAGCAGCTATTTACGCATCACGAGCAAATATGAATCCAGTTTTGTATCAAGGAATGCAACCAGGAGGACAATTGACTACAACAAATGAAGTAGAAAACTTCCCAGGTTATCCAGATGGAATTACAGGGCCAGAGATGATGATGCAACTACAAGCTCAAGCAAAACGTTTTGGAACAGATGTTCGCGATGGATTTGTAACCAAAGTAGATTTAATGGGAGAAGTAAAAAAGGTTTGGGTAAATGATGTAGAAATACACGCAAAAACAGTAATTATCAGTACTGGTGCTACTGCAAAATACCTTGGTTTACCATCAGAACAACACTATTTGCAAGTTGGAGGTGGAGTATCTGCTTGTGCAGTATGTGATGGATTTTTCTACAGAAACCAAGAGGTAATAATTGTAGGAGCAGGTGATTCTGCTTGTGAAGAAGCACATTATCTTTCCCACTTGTGTAAAAAAGTAACCATGCTTGTGCGTTCGGAGAAATTTAGAGCATCAAAAATTATGGAAGAACGCGTACGAAATACCGAAAATATCGAAATTTTAATGAATACAGAGATTGATGAAGTATTGGGAGATGGTCAAGTAGTTTCGTCTGTACGAGTAGTAAATAATCAAACAGGAGAGAAAAAAGAGATAGCGGTAACAGGAGTATTTATAGCTATCGGACACAAGCCTAATACGGATATTTTTGTAGGTCAATTAGAAATGGACGAAACAGGATATTTGATTACACAAGGCAAAACCTCTAAGACTAATGTACCAGGTGTATTTGCGTGTGGAGACGTTCAAGATAAAGATTATAGACAAGCAATTACAGCAGCAGGTTCTGGATGTATAGCAGCTTTAGACGCAGAGAGATATTTAGCAAGTTTGTCTTAATAAAATAACAATAAATAATAGTCCGAAAAGTGTATATGTATCGCTTTTCGGATATTTTTTTGTATTATGCTAGAAGTACACAACTTATCTTATGCATATGAACAAAAATTAGTTCTTTCGGATGTTTCTTTTCAAGTGAAGAAGGGAGAAGTATTGGCAATTTTAGGAGAAAGTGGAAGTGGAAAGTCAACGTTGCTAAAATTAATATATGGATTATTAGACGCAACAAATGGAACTATCTTTTGGGGACACCAACAAGTACTAGGTCCTGCATATCATCTAGTGCCAGGAATGGACTTTATGAAATATCTTGCTCAAGATTTTGATTTAATGCCATATACAACTGCGTCAGAAAATGTAGGCTATTTTTTGTCTTATATAAACAAGAAAGAGAGACAAAATCGCATTGATGAATTGCTTGAACTTGTCGAAATGACCGACTTTTCCCATCAAAAGGTTAGGTATCTAAGTGGAGGACAGATGCAAAGGATAGCACTAGCACGAATATTAGCTAGAAATCCAGAAGTGTTATTGCTAGACGAGCCCTTTAGTCATCTCGATTCTAGACAGCGAATGAAATTGAGCACACATCTTTTTTTGTATGCTAAACAGCAAGGGATAACAGTACTTTTAGTGACGCATCAGCCCGAGGAAGCATTGATGTATGCCGATCAAATGTTGGTTATAAAAAACGGGGAAATCTTGATGCAGAATACACCTAAATATTGTTATAACCAAGAAGAAAATAAAGAGGTGTTGGAACTTTTTGGGGTTGTAAATACAATGCCTAAAGAGTTTAAAAACGAGAAAAAATATATACGTCCGTACCAACTTACACCAAGTGAGGAAGGAGTTGAAGCAATTGTCATTCACTCTCTATATCAAGGAAGTTGCTATTGCAATCAAGCTATTTGCGAAGGAGAATCACTATTTTTTTATTCTCAACAACAATATGCAAAAGGACAAGTTGTAAAATTAAAATTATCTTTATGATGAAAATATTGATTTCACCAGCCAAAACATTGGACTATACTAGCGATTTGCCAACGGATAAAATTTCTAAAATTAGCTATGGCGATATATCCAAAAAAATAAATAAATCGTTGAAAAACTTGAGTGAAGAAGAGATTCAGGCATTTATGGGAATTTCACCAAAACTAGCAACTCTCAATTGGCAACGCAACCAAAAGAGAAATTATGACTTGGAAACTATTTCAGAAGATGTCCGTCAGGCAATATTTGCTTTTAAAGGAGATGTTTATGAAGGATTAGATGCATATAGCTTAGGTGATAAAGATTGGGATTATATGCAACAAACTCTAAGAATATTATCGGGATTGTACGGTATTCTCAAACCTTTTGATCTAATAGAACCTTATCGTTTAGAGATGGGAACTAAGTTACAAGTAGGTGAAAATAAAAATCTATATGAAATTTGGAAACCTATTTTGGCAAAGAAACTGCAAAGTGAAATGAAAAATGGGGAAGAACTTATTAATTTGGCAAGTAATGAGTATTTTTCTGCAATTGATAAGAAAGCAATAAAAAGTCGTATCATTACACCAGAGTTTAAAGATTACAAAGATGGTAAATTAAAAACCATCAGCTTTTTTGCTAAAAAGGCGAGAGGAATGATGACTAGATTTGTGATAGAGAATCAATTACAATCTTCAGAAGAAATAAAGAAATTTGATAAAGAAGGTTATAAATTTGATGCTTCGTTATCAACCAAGGACAAATGGATTTTTACAAGATAATTCCATAAGTATATTTGGTATTCAATAATAGATTTAAGAAATTTGTGTAAAATTTAAACAGCAAGATGGAAACAATACACTATATCAGCAATACGCCTATTTCAATAGAAGATTTGAATGTAATTATTACAGAAAATCAAAAAATAGCTTTGTCAGAAGAGGCAATGCGTTCTATTGAAAAATGTCGTACATACTTAGATGAAAAAATGCAAACTCAAACGACTCCTATTTATGGGATAAACACAGGGTTTGGATCTTTGTATAATGTAAAAATAGAAAACGACAAATTGACGCAATTGCAAGAAAATCTTGTGATGTCTCACGCGTGTGGAACAGGAGAAGAGGTGCCGCAAGAGATAGTGAAAATTATGTTGTTCTTAAAAATTAAATCGTTGAGTTTTGGAAATTCAGGAGTACAGCTGAAAACCGTACAACGATTAATAGACTTTTACAACCAAGATGTATTGCCTGTAGTATATGATCAAGGATCGTTAGGAGCATCAGGAGATTTGGCACCGTTGGCACACTTGAGTTTACCATTGCTTGGAAAAGGAGAGGTGTATTGTGATGGATTTAGACAACCTGCAGAAAAGGTGCTAAAAGCAAAAGGTTGGGAACCAATTCAATTGGCGTCAAAAGAAGGGTTGGCATTGCTTAACGGAACCCAATTTATGAGTTCGTATGGATGCTATGTGCTTCTTAAAGCTATGAAGTTGAGTTATTTAGCAGATGTAATTGGAGTGGTGTCACTTGAAGGATTTGATGGAAGAATCGAACCTTTTACCGACTTGATTCATCTTGTTCGTCCACACAGAGGACAAATTGTAACTGCACAATTAGTGTCAGAACTTTTAGAGGGAAGTGAATTGATAAAACAAGCAAAGAAACACGTACAAGATCCATACTCTTTTAGATGTATACCACAAGTTCACGGAGCTTCAAAAGATGCTATCGATTATGTGAAAAAAGTTTTTAAAACAGAAATAAACTCGGTAACAGATAATCCGAATATTTTCTATGAAGAAGACTTGATAGTTTCTGGAGGAAATTTTCACGGACAACCATTGGCTTTGGCTTTAGATTTCTTAGGAATGGCATTAGCAGAGTTGGGGAAC
>JBHBEQ010000154.1:0-2752 GCA_041785575.1 Flavobacterium sp. | reverse complement strand
TAGCTATCTGGCAGTTTACAGAAAAGAATATAGGTAATGGTATTTTTCTCATTCTTTTAGTATTGATTATCGCATTGCTTTATTTCAAAAATGAGGTATTGATAATGACGTTATTCAAGTTGAGAAAGCAAGATATGGAGGGGGCTAAAAGAATGTTAGACAAGATTAAGAATCCAGAAGGTGCTTTAGTGCGTAATCAATGGGGATATTATCATTATTTAAATGGTATAGTAGTATCGCAAAGTAATTTAGTACAGGCAGAAAAGTTTTACAAAAAGGCAATAGAACTTGGTCTTAATCAAAAAGAAGATTTAGCTGTTGCAAAATTACAATTAGCAGGGATAGCAATGAGCAAACGTAGAAAAATAGAAGCTCAACGATTGTTGTCTGAAGCACAAAAGTTAGATTCAAAAAATATGCTCAAAGAACAAATACGTATGATGAAAGAGCATATGAAGAAAATATAATAGATAAAAAAAGGGTGTTTTTCAAATTGAAAAACACCCTTTTTTATTGTTGAGTTTTTATTATATAGTACGATTAATGTCGAAGTTTTCTAAATACTCTGCAACTCTTTGAACAAATTGTCCTCCAAGTGCACCATCAACTACGCGGTGGTCGTATGAGTGTGTTAAAAACATTTTCTGACGGATTCCAATAAAGTCCCCTTCAGGAGTTTCTATTACTGCAGGTACTTTACGAATAGCACCTAGAGCTAAGATACCCACTTGTGGTTGATTGATGATTGGTGTTCCAAATACAGAGCCGAAACTTCCGATGTTTGTAACAGTAAAAGTACCTCCTTGAGTATCGTCTGGTTTTAATTTTCCAGCTCTAGCTCGGTTTGCTAAATCGTTTACTTGCTTAGCTAATCCTACAAGATTTAATTGATCAGCATTTTTAATTACTGGTACGATAAGATTTCCATTAGGCAAAGCAGCAGCCATACCTAAGTTTACATTTTTCTTTTTGATGATAAAATCTCCATCTACAGAGATATTCATCATAGGAAAATCTTTTATAGCTTTAGCTACAGCTTCCATAAATATTGGAGTGAAAGTAAGTTTTTCACCTTCTCTTTTTTCAAAAGTATTTTTTACTTTATTTCTCCACTTTACAATATTTGTAACATCTACTTCGATAAAAGACTGTACGTGGGCAGAAGTTTGAATTGATTGTACCATGTGATGTGCAATCATCTTTCTCATGCGATCCATTTCAACGATTTCGTCTTCACCGTTTACAGAAATTGGAGTAGCCTTAGCAACTGGTTTCTCTGGAGTAGTAGGTGCTTTTGCAGAAGTAGTTGCTTGAACAGGTTGTGTTCCACGATTTTTTACATACTCTAAAATATCGGTTTTTGTAACTCTGCCTTCTTTTCCAGATCCTTTGATAGCATCAAGTTCTTCAATGCTAACGCCTTCTTCTTTTGCAATGTTTTTTACAAGAGGAGAATAAAATTTATCCGAATCGTTAAAGTTTACAGTAGTTGTTGCTTTTGCAGCTTCTACGGTTTGTTCTACTTTTACAACTTCTGCTGGTGCAGGTGTTGATGAAGGGAGTTCTTCTCCACCTTCTGTTTCGATAATAGCAATTGTTTGTCCTACTTGTACTACATCGTCAACGTTAAATAAAATTTCAACAATTTTCCCCGACACTTCTGAAGGAACCTCGCTATCAACTTTATCTGTTGCTACTTCTACTACAGTTTCGTCTTGGTCTACATTGTCGCCTACCTTTTTTACCCAATTGGTAATGGTTGCTTCAGCGACACTTTCTCCCATTTTAGGTAATTTTAATTCAAATTTTGCCATATTATAATTTGAAAATGTGTTTTTTGTTTTAATGTGTACAAATGTACTATTTTATTTGTGATATATTTCTATTTTTATATGTTTTCTAATCGTTAATAGGTAAAATTTCTCCCTTGCCGTTTTTGTCGTTACTTCCAATGTAGAAATTTGCTCCTTTTGGCCTGATTTTAAATGTTTTTCGTTGATTTTTAAATTGCTCAAGCAAGGCGATATAAGATTTGTACGTAATTAATTCTGCATCTACAAGAATTTCTATCTCTTTGCTATTGGTTGGTAATTCATTTATTGTTTCAAAAATTTTGAGTTTGTTTCCAAATTTGTTTTCTAATTTTTGAATAATATCCTTTTGAGATGAAATTAAGTAATAAGTCGTTGGTGTGGGTATTTTTTTTCCTTTTTCGGTACTTTTTTTGAATGAAAATAAGAAAATTCCAATATTCATTACCCAAGCAAACCATTTCGATACTTTGAAGTGTTTTTTATAGAAAAACAACATTGCATCTCTAAATCGTGTAATATACGTCTGATTTTTATCTGTACTTTCCCCTTTAAAGTGAACCGTTGAGATATTTCCTATGTAGTAGTTTTTTAACACCTTTTTTTGTATCATATACGAAAGATCGACATCGTCTGAATACATGAAACAACCTTCGTCAAAACCACCAACCATTGTAAAGTGTTCTTTTTTCATAAACATAAAAGCGCCTACCAAGGTGTCTGTTTCTCCTATTTGTGTTGGCTTTATGTGCTGTGCGTAGTACTGGTTAAAGAGAAGGTTTTTTGGAAATAGTTTATATAATCCCGCAATCTTTGTAAATGCTACCCAAGGCGTAGGAACACCTCTCTTGCTTTCGGGTAGAAAATTTCCTGAACCATCGATGAGTTTACATCCAAGTATTCCTGGTTTTTCAAGTTTTTGATAGGTTGAAAGTATAGAT
>JBHBEQ010000153.1:0-8290 GCA_041785575.1 Flavobacterium sp. | reverse complement strand
CAAGATATCCAAAAGCAAAAGAAGACTTTATTTCAGGAGTTAATACAGGTGCGCTGATGGTTAACTATTTAGGGCATGGAAACAATCTCGGACTTGCGCAAGAGCGTTTGTTAGAACCGGTTGATATTCAAGGGTTGCAAAATTCTGGTAAATATCCACTTTTCGCTATTATGACTTGTGAATTTACAATGTTTGACAATCCTGAGGCTGTTTCAGGAGGAGAATTGCTTTTTCAGAAAAAAGACGCAGGGGCAATAGCACTATTGGCAACTACAAGGAAAATAGGTATTTCAAATGCAAATGTGTTTACTAAAAAATCTTCTGAGTATTTGTTCAATATCCAAAACGTATCGTCTGATGATATTACTATAGCAGAATCGCTTCGAATGACAAAAAATGAAACGAACAACGCAGAAAAAGCTATTGTGTTTTATATCGGAGACCCAGCGTTGAAATTGTCAATACCTAAAACCAAAATAGAACTTACTCATATTAATGATGTCGAATTGTCTTCTTATACGGGAAGTCTTAGAGCATTAGACTTGGTGAAAATATCAGGTCGTGTTGCCAATGCACAAGGTGCGACAGAAACCAGCTTTAATGGAGATGTAGCTATTCAGATTTTCGATAAATCTATTGCACGTGTTACCCTTGGAAACGATGGTATTCAAGATGGAAATGGGCAGTTGAATGTGATGAATTTTAATACATTAGGAGAAGTAGTATTTAGAGGAAATGCTACCGTAACAAATGGAGTTTTTCAGATAGAATTTGTGGTTCCAAAAGATATAAAAATTGCTGTAGGACAAGGAAAAGCTAGTTTCTATGCTGTAAAAAGTGGTGTCGTTTTAGACGAACGTACGGGATATGATCAAACGATAAAAATTGGTGGTGTTAATGAAAACGCTGCTCAAGATGATAAAGGGCCGGAGCTGAAATTATATATGAACGACACTTCTTTTATTTCAGGAGGAGTAACAGATGATTCCCCCGTATTCCTTGCGCATTTACAAGATGATAATGGGATTAATACAGCAAGTGGTATCGGACACGATATAGTAGCTATTCTCGATGAGGATGAAAACAATCCTATTGTACTAAACGAATATTACGAAACTGAACCTAATAATTTTAGAAAAGGGAGAATAACTTATCCTTTGAAAAATTTGTCAAATGGTTTGCATACAATCACCTTGAGAGCTTGGGATACGTATAACAACGTTTCTACATCATCAATACAGTTTTACGTGTCGAAGAACGAAGGTGTTGCGCTAGATAGAGTGCTTAATTACCCAAACCCATTTGTCGATTATACAGAATTTTGGTTTGAACATAATAGACCAAATGAATCATTAGAAGTTCAAGTTCAAGTGATGACAATTTCAGGAAAGATTGTAAAGACAATAAATCAAACAATAATTTCAGATGGAAACCATTCAAGAGATATAAAATGGGATGGTAGAGATGATTTTGGAAATAAAATAGGTAAGGGAGTATATATCTATCGTTTACGTGTTAAATCGATCCAAACAGGAAAACAAAGTGAAAAAATTGAGAAACTTGTTATTTTATAATCAATTTAAATAATTTATATTTGCATTCAAACACATTTAAAAATGAAAAAAATATTTGTATTACCCTTGGTAGCTTTTGCTTCTCAAGCAATTTATTCTCAAACAGAACTACCTACACCTAGTTGGTATACACATAATAGTACAATTACCACGGGAGTACCTTTTTTATTGATCTCAGCTGATGCACGTTCAGCAGGTATGGGAGATATGGGAGTTGCAACATCTACTGATGCATTCTCTCAACAAAACAACCCTGCTAAGTATGCTTTCGCTGAACAATCACAAGGATTTTCAGTAAGTTACACGCCTTATATGTCAAAGATAGCAACTGATATGTCTTTGGCTCAAATTACTTATTATAATAAAATTAATGAACGTAGTGCTATAGGTGCGAGTTTGCGTTACTTTGGTTTGGGAGAAATTCAATTTTCAGACGATACAGGTAGAAATACTACTATTCAAAAGCCAAATGAATTTGCAGTAGATTTGTCGTATAGTTTGAAACTAAGTGATCGTTTCTCAGGAGCTGTTGCTGCAAGATATATTAGTTCTAACTTGCAATTAACGGATGAAAGAGAAGGTAGTGCAAATTCAATTGCAGTTGACATCGCAGGATATTACGAATCTGACCGTATATCATTAGACGGATTTGATGGAGTTTTGAGAGCAGGATTCAACTTGCAAAATATCGGGCCTAAAATTTCTTATTCTGATGTAGGTCAAGAGAATTTTTTACCTTCTAATTTGAGATTTGGAGCAGGTTTTGATTTTATCTTAGATGAATATAATAAAATTACTCCTTACGTAGAATTTACAAAATTATTAGTGCCTTCACGTCCGGAGCCTACTTGGTCTTCAAGCTTAGATACTGATGGAGATGGAACAATTAGTCCACAAGAAGGAGCCGTGGCAATTGCTCAAAATAACGCTGCTTATAGAAGTGGTGGTTGGGTTTCTGGATTGTTTAAATCATTTGGAGATGCACCAGGTGGATTTAGCGAAGAATTAAAAGAATTTACTTGGGCTTTAGGAGCAGAGTATTGGTATCAAAATTCATTTGCTTTCCGTATGGGGTACTTTAATGAATCAGAAATGAAAGGAGCTAGAAAATACGCTACTCTAGGTGCAGGATTTAAATACAATACTATTAAAGTAGATGTTTCTTACTTGTTTGCAATGTCTAAAGTTCAGAATCCACTAGACAATACGTTACGATTCTCCCTAACATTTAATTTTGGAAATAAGTTTTAATAAGCATAATCAGAAGCTGTCCTAATACGGGCAGCTTTTTGTTTATTATAAAGATATTCTGATGAATGGATGAGGTAAAATGAATAAAAGGAGTGTAAAAATGCTTTTTTTAAACGTCGGTAGGTTTTCTAATATTTCATAAGAAAGTTGTATTTTTGTTGCATGAGACCACCTTTAGCAGAGCGAATTCGTCCAAAGAAATTAGAAGATTATGTGAGCCAAGCACACCTTGTTGGCGAAAAAGGTGTGTTGAGACAAAATATCAAAAGAGGATTACTTCCGTCTATGATTTTTTGGGGTCCTCCCGGGACAGGAAAAACCACCTTGGCGGAAATTATAGCACAAGAAAGCCAACGTCCGTTTTACACGTTAAGTGCTATTAACTCTGGCGTAAAAGAAGTTCGGGAAGTAATCGAAAAAGTCAAAGGGAATTCAGGGCTTTTCACGCCTCGAAATCCAATTCTTTTTATCGATGAAATCCATCGTTTTAGCAAATCTCAACAAGATTCGCTTTTGGCAGCTGTTGAAAAAGGATGGGTAACATTGATAGGAGCCACAACTGAAAATCCTAGTTTTGAAGTTATTCCGGCTTTATTGTCTCGTTGCCAAGTGTACACCTTAAATTCTTTCACGAAACAAGATTTAGAAGCTCTTCTTGCTAGAGCTCTTCGTGAAGATGAGGTGTTAAAAAACAAACGAATAACCATACAAGAAAATGAGGCCTTACTCAGAATATCTGGAGGAGATGGACGAAAATTGTTGAATACTTTTGAGTTAATCGTACATTCTATAGGTGGAGATGAAGTGGTTATTACCAATGAAAAAGTAATGCAAATTGTACAGAAAAATACAGTTTTATACGATAAAACAGGTGAGCAACACTATGATATAATTTCTGCATTTATCAAATCTATAAGAGGAAGTGACCCCAATGGAGCTGTTTATTGGTTGGCTAGAATGATTGAAGGAGGAGAAGATTTGAAATTTATTGCTCGAAGGTTGGTAATTTCAGCGTCAGAGGATATTGGAATGGCAAATCCAACAGCAATCATTTTTGCTAATAATATTTTCCAAGCAGTTTCTACTATAGGATATCCGGAAAGTAGAATATTACTCAGTCAATGTGCTATATATTTGGCAACATCTCCTAAAAGCAATGCAAGTTATATGGCGATAGGAAAAGCACAAACTGTAGTAAAACAAACGGGAGATCTTCCTGTACCTTTACATTTGAGAAATGCGCCAACAAAGCTTATGAAGGAATTGGGTTATGGAAAAGAATATCTATATAGCCATGACTATCCTGATAACTTTGTACCTCAAGAATATCTTCCAGATGAGTTGATAAATACTGTATTCTACCAACCTGGTGAGAATGCGAGAGAAAAACAAACCCGTGATTTTCTTCACCACAAATGGCAAGGAAAATACGATTATTGATAACGATAATTTTTTTGAAATGAACATACATTTTATTGCAATTGGAGGTAGTGCGATGCACAATTTAGCTTTAGCACTCCACGATAAAGGAGATAACGTAACAGGAAGTGATGATACAATATTCGAACCATCAAAATCAAGATTAGAAGCATCCGGGTTATTACCTGAACAAATGGGGTGGTTTCCAGATAAAATTACTCCGGAGTTGGATGCTGTAATTTTGGGAATGCACGCAAAATCTGATAATCCAGAATTGTTGAAAGCACAAGAATTAGGATTGAAAATTTATTCCTATCCTGAATTTATATTTGAACATTCTAAAGAAAAAACAAGGGTAGTAATTGGAGGTTCGCACGGGAAAACTACCATTACGTCTATGATTTTACACGTTATGAAATATCATAATGTAGAAGTAGATTACCTTGTTGGTGCTCAATTAGAAGGGTTTAAAAATATGGTTCATCTTACTACGGATAATGAATTTATGGTAATAGAGGGTGATGAATATTTGTCATCACCAACAGATTTACGTCCAAAATTTCACTTATACCAACCAAATATTGCATTGATTAGTGGTATCGCTTGGGACCATATTAATGTGTTTCCAACTTTTGAAAATTATGTAGAACAGTTTCAAATTTTTATAGATAAAATAACTAATGGTGGAATTTTAGTATATAACGAAGAAGACGAATGGGTGAAGAAAATAGTTGAGGAAACGGAAAAACCTATTCGAAAAATACCATATAATACACCAAATTATAGTATTGACAACGGAACTACATATCTCGAAACCAATGATGGTTTGATGCCTATAGAAGTGTTTGGACAACACAATTTACTCAATTTAGCAGGAGCGAAATGGATTTGTCAAAATATGGGTGTAGATGAGGTAGATTTTTACGAAGCGATTGCTACTTTTAAAGGGGCTTCTAAGCGTTTGGAAAAAATTCTAGAGACAAATAGTTGTGTAGCATATAAAGATTTTGCTCATTCACCAAGTAAGGTAAAAGCGACAACTCAAGCTGTGAAGAATCAGTATCCAAATAAAAAACTTATTGCTTGTTTAGAACTACATACTTATAGTAGTCTTAATGCGGAATTTCTAACACAATACAAAAATGCTTTAGATGTAGCAGATGAAGCAGTGGTGTTTTATTCTCCAGATGCAGTTGAGATAAAAAAACTTGAAAGTATTTCAAAAGAACAAATAGAAAAAGCATTTCAACGTGAAGATTTGATAATCTACACCAAACCAGAAGACTTTAAATCATATTTAAAAACCACTAATTTAAATAATAGTGTTTTACTTTTGATGAGTTCAGGGAATTATGGAGGATTGAATTTTGAAGAATTAAAAGATATTGTTGAAAGGTAAAACATAATTACGCAGTTTTAGAGTTTGAATAAAAAGGATTTGTAGCTTTTCTTACAACTAAAATCAATAAATAATATATGCAAAACCATCAGTATTTGATGGTTTTGTTGTTTATAGAGTTAATTAATGGGGTAAATAAGTGAATGTGTTTATATCTGGGAATTTGTTGTAGGTGAATACAAGAGTATGGAAATAAAAAAAAACCTCAACTATTTAGTTGAGGTTTTGTGCGGGTGATAGGACTCGAACCTACACACCTTGCGGCACCAGATCCTAAGTCTGGCGTGTCTACCAATTTCACCACACCCGCGGTTTTGGAAGAACTAGTTGTTCTTTTAAGACGTTGCAAATATAAGAACTTATTTTTAATCTACAAGCTAAATTTTAAAAAAAATATTTAAAAAAAATATTTACATTTGTTTTCAACAAAAACACATATCCAAATTAAAGAATGGAAAATATTAAAAATTACGTTGCTCAAAATAAAGAACGTTTTGTAAATGAGTTGATTGACTTATTAGAAAAACCATCTGTAAGTGCTGATAGTGCTTATTCACAAGATGTATTAGACACTGCTGATAAAGTAAAGTTTTTTTTAGAGGAAGCTGGGTGCGATAAGGTAGAAATATGTGAAACACCAGGATATCCTATTGTATATGGAGAAAAAATCATCAATTCTGAATTGCCTACGGTATTGGTTTACGGACATTATGATGTACAACCAGCAGATCCAATAGATTTATGGGATTCTCCTCCTTTTGAACCTGTAATTAAAAAAACAGAGTTACATCCGGATGGAGCGATTTTCGCAAGAGGTGCTAGTGATGACAAAGGTCAGATGTTTATGCACGTGAAGGCACTTGAGTTGATGATTAAAACGAATACACTTCCTTGTAACGTTAAATTTATGATTGAAGGAGAGGAAGAGGTAGGTTCGTCTTCGTTATCTTGGTTTGTACAACGAAATCAAGAAAAATTGAAAAATGATATTATTTTGATTTCAGATACAGGAATGATATCAAATACACAGCCATCTATTACTACAGGACTTAGAGGGTTGAGTTATGTTGAGGTAGAGGTTACCGGTCCAAATAGAGATTTACATTCAGGGTTGTATGGAGGTGCCGTTGCTAATCCTATCAATATTCTAACAAAAATGATATCTTCTTTGCACGATGAAAACAATCGAATTACTATTCCAGGTTTTTACGATAAAGTTGAAGAGTTGTCGCAAAAAGAACGAGATGAAATGGCAAAACGCCCATTCGTATTAGAAGATTATAAAAAAGCATTAGATATAAATAATGTATATGGGGAGGAAGGATATTCTACAAACGAACGCAATTCTATCCGTCCAACTTTAGATGTGAATGGTATTTGGGGAGGATACACAGGAGAAGGTGCTAAAACTGTAATTCCATCTAAAGCTTATGCCAAAATCTCTATGCGTTTGGTGCCAAATCAAGAATGGGAAGAAATTACAGATTTGTTTAAAAAACACTTTGAAAGTATAGCTCCAGACTCAGTGAAGGTAGAGGTAAAACCTCATCACGGAGGTCAAGGATATGTAACACCTATCGACTCTATTGGATATCAAGCAGCGTCAATGGCTTATACAGATACCTTTGGAGTGGCTCCAATACCTGTTCGTTCGGGGGGAAGTATTCCGATTGTTGCTTTGTTTGAAAAAGAATTAGGTTCTAAATCTATATTGATGGGATTCGGATTGGATTCGGATGCAATTCACTCTCCAAATGAACATTTTGGTGTGTTTAATTATTTGAAAGGAATAGAAACAATTCCAATGTTTTTCAGATATTATGCAGAGTTGTATAAAGCATCTAAATAATAGACAATATTAAATTTAAACGCCTTTTATTCAAGATAAAAAGGATTAAAATTTTTTTTAAAAAGTGATATAGTTTAGTACATTGTATCACTTTTTTATTTGGTAGATAAATAGCTCAATTTTAAATAATTAATGATATTAGATGTTATTCTTTTTGGAAATGGTTTTAATAATATGAAATAATAAAAACATTAATATAGGTTTGATGTGTCTTTTGATAAACTCTTGTTAAAAATATAATCAAATAGGGCTTTTTATTATTTTTGTAAGTATGAAAGAAGAGATACAAGAAACCAAAAATTTCCTGCAACACATCAGTGATGATATTCATCTATTCATTCGAGGTACTATGCCCGATGGAATGGTGTTGTTCACACAAGTGGTTGCAAAAATAGTGCTATTGTTGTTAGTTTTAATAGCTCTAGGTTTTATTTTCAAACAGTTGATTCGCTTAGGATATAAGCTCACCAGAAACCACTCCGAAAAACCGATCTTGAAATCTCTTTACGATAGTAAGGTGTTGTATTCTGTTTCTAATTTTATCGCGGTAGGCGTTACAAAAAGTATGATAACCGCTATATTTTACCGCCATCCCAAAAGTCATATTTTTCTAGACACTACTTTCGATTTGATTTTTGTAGTGGTATTTGCCATACTTTACATCCGAAGTCTGAAAGCCGTAGAACAATATTTTTTCCTCAAAGGCGATTGGTCTAGAATTACGGGAATCCGTGCTGTAACGCAAACCTTGAAAATTTTCGGATATATATTGTTTATTTTCGTAGGTGTTTCTTTACT
>JBHBEQ010000152.1:0-2972 GCA_041785575.1 Flavobacterium sp. | reverse complement strand
TACCAGTACACCGAACGAAATTATACTCGTTTTCTAAGTTATGGAGCTATAAAACACCAACGAAACCAGTGGGAATTTTCCGGATTTGTCTATACCGAATCCGATGTTAAAAGCCGTCCGTTACAGCAAAATCTTTCCAAAACCCAAATTGAAGTTCTCCAAAATGCAGGAAATGACCCGCAAAAAATGTATGCAGAAAATGCCTACATAGAAGAATATTCGCCAAACAAAGTATTGTATCGCAAAGTGGTGCATTCCAATGGGTATTATTACGAATATTCTACCAACCCTCAAGACGAATTATATATGGTTTCTTTTAACTATGTGGGGACTCAAAATGGAAATTACATACTGAAAAGTACCGCAGGAATTGCTAAGATATTT
Source organism: Flavobacterium sp. (assembly GCA_041785575.1). Lineage (GTDB taxonomy): Bacteria > Bacteroidota > Bacteroidia > Flavobacteriales > Flavobacteriaceae > Flavobacterium. The sequence goes on along the minus strand of JBHBEQ010000152.1, from coordinate 2,588 downwards.
GAATATGTAGAACCAATAAACGGTGTTTTACAAGGCGATTACGAACCAGTTTCTCAATTAGTTGCTCCTATGCAAACTGTTTTAGCTACTGCTCAAACAAAATATTCTTCTGAAAAAACAAATGCAGAAGCTGAAATTGCTTGGAGTAATTTTGATCAAAACTTGTTTTCTACCATAGACGATCAGCAAAATAAAGGTTGGGCATCGCATCTGCAATTACATCATAAGGTAATAGACAAACAATGGAAGGTAAACTTGTTTTCAAATGTTCAATTTGTTCATCGCAATTTCAAACCTCTCGAAAGACTCTATCAAATAGAGTTTGACAGAGATTGGAACCTTGAACAAGCAGTCGGAAATCAATTTTATGCAACTATTGGTGCTGAGATGAAGACAAATCCAAATAACGAATGGAAATATCAAGTAGAAAAACTAAACATAGCCAGAAGCTATACCGGTATCAGACAAATTCTAAAGGGAAACTACAAGAAAAACAACCTAGAATTTACCTCTCAAAATAGTTGGATGCAAGCAGAATCAACGTTGAAAAACACTTCCTTTTTCAGAAGTGCATCTCTTGCTACTTTGCAAAAAAACAAATACAAAACAGGTGTTGCTCTTGATGTAGAAAACTACCAAATCAAAGATAAAACAACTTTATTGTTTGACAGCAAAAGTCAAAAATACCTACAAATAGATGCTTTTGTACGAAGAGGAGATTCTTTACAAAACTTCGTACAACTTGGCTATAAATACAGAATCAACGATAGTTTGCAAAACAACGAGTTGCAAAGAGTAGCCAATGCCCATACGTGGTATGCTCAATCGCAATTATTGAAAAAAGAAAAACAAGATTTCAACATATATACCCATTATAGAGTTTTACAGCACAAAGACCAAAATCCAAATGAAAAAACTTTAAATACTCGCATGGTATATAACACGCGTTTTTTTGACAATAATATACAATGGTCAACGATATACGAAACCTCTTCTGGTGCTATCGCTCAACAAGAATTTACCTACATAGAGGTAGAACCAGGATTGGGAACCCACATGTGGAACGACTATAACCAAAACGGACAGCAAGAATTAGAAGAATTTGAGATTGCTCCCTATCCTGATTTGGCGAAATACGTGAGATTGTTTTTGCCGAATCAGGTTTTTGTACGCATATTTCAACAAAAATTTACACAACTACTCAATCTACATTTTCCGCAATGGCAAAATGAAAAAGGCTGGAAAAAAATAGCAAGTAAGTTGCACAGTCAAACTGCCTACCTTCTAGACAAAAGCGTGAAAAGAGACCACGATGATTTTGCCCTCGCTCCTTGGGGGAATAACGACAATCTCCTTACGATAAGCGAAGATTTGAAAACGTCTTTGTATTTCAACAAATCTTTGAGAAGGTATTCTACCAACTATTCGTATATTGAGAATAGGGTGCGAAATTATATGAATTTCGGAAGTGCCGAAACGCAAGTAAAAACCCACCAATTGCAATTGCAACATTTAGTGAAAAAACTATACAATTATCAATTTTTCATTAAGAAAAGTGCTGTCCACTCTTTTTCCGAACACTATGGTACCAAGAATTACATATTAGACATCTTTAGTTACCAACCCAAAATAGCATACTTGTTTTCTACCAATGCTAGTTTGGATGTTTTCTACGAGTTTCAAGAGAAGAAAAACAAAGAAAATACCAACGAATACCTCAAACAACATCGATTAGGACTGTCTTTTATGTATAACACCAACGAAAGATATAGAATAAGTGGGGAGTGGTCTTTTTATCAAAATAATTTTAGCGGACAAGCCAATTCTGCAATAGGATATCGTATGCTCGAAGGATTACAACCTGGTAAAAACATGACTTGGCGCTTGACGTTTCAGCGAAATATTACCAAATACCTCGATGCTAATATACTATATCAAGGCAGAAGCTCCGAAAATGCTCCAACGATACACACCGGAAGCATACAACTTAGAGCCTTTTTTTAATACATCGAAAAACATTTGTGTGATATTGCTATAAACAAAAAAAACACCCCCATCATACTAGAGGAGGGTGTTTTAAATTTAAGAATTTCGAATTTCTTTCACTACTTCACTAAGTTCGGTATAGAGCGAGTTCCATTCCGGAAGAGACCTCATAGCCGATACAAAATTCAGATAATCTCTTATAGCGGTTTCTAGGCTCTTTCGAACAGAAGAAGCAGATTGCGTAAGCCTTAGTTCGGTATTAGCTTCTGTTTGTTCGGATAGCAATTGCGAAAAAATACTTTGAGCGGATTTCAGTTCTGCCAAGGCTTCTGTTAGATTCAAGTTGTCTGCCTTGGTTTTGTTTTCGATTAATTCTAAATCCGCAAGGAGTTTGTCTAAAAGAACCGACTGATCTGCATAGGATTTTTTATCCAAATTAAAATCATTTTTTCTGAAAACCTCATACCAATTAAACCATAAAAACACTCATAAATATTTTAATGTAATGATGATTAGAAGTAATTGATTTTACTTTTTGATTGTCCATGGCGTTTAAGGTTTCGTAAAGCCATTCCCTAAGAAGCTTCATATTTTCAAAAGTC
>JBHBEQ010000151.1:0-28487 GCA_041785575.1 Flavobacterium sp. | reverse complement strand
GTATAATATCATCACAACTTACAAAAAAGTACACAAAGTGAAGTTAAGTTGTAGAAAGGAGAAATATGACAGAAAAAAGAGATAACGCTAATTCAAACTTAAAATCATTTATGGGGCGTTTTGATATTACGGTTACTGATATTTCATTATGGATAAATAAATCTGTTGTGTCAACATCAAAAAAAATTAAAAATCAAACTTTTACTCAAAGAGAAATGGTAATGATTGTTAAAGAGTTAAATACTTTTGAAAAAGTTGATATGAACATTTTTATGTAGAAAGGAGAATATATGCTTCCAAGACAAATCACAATATTAAGTCAAATGTACAATATAGAAGAAGTGGACTACATTTCAAGAGATAGTTTTATTCAGGGTGAAATTGATTTTGAAAATAATATTATCAAAATTTTAAAAAACCTACCCGAAGAAAAGAAAAAAGTTGTTCTCTTACATGAGATGATACACGCAATCCTAACACAATGTGCATTTCATGAAGAAAACAACAACGAGATACTAATCAGCGTATTATCTGAAAGTCTATCTAAATTTATTTCTTACTAGATTTACTTGTTCTAGTTTGCGAAAGTGCACTTGCTGCAACAGATTTAGATTTAGCAGATGTACGACCATCTCTTAAAATACTTGATGCTTTGGAAGCAACAGATTTTGATGTTTGCTTATTATTAGCCATTTACAATTCACCTCCTATCTTGTTTAATATTATATCAAAATAAGAAGCTGAAAACAATATCGAAAAATAGAAAGGAGATATAAGACACTATGCAAGATTTACAAAATAAAAATGAATTTACAAGTTTAGAATTAGTCGAGCAAATCAATATTTTTAGAAAACAAGAGGGTAAAAGCGAATTATTACATAAAAATTTTATGCAAGTTATTAGAAATGAATTTGAAGAAGAAATCGACGAGCTAAAAATTAAGCCCGTTAAATATAAAGACCAAAAAGGTGAAGAAAGACCAATGTTTATATTAACTTCAAATCAAGCAAAACAAGTTTTAGTTAGAGAAAGTAGGACAATTAGAAAAGCAGTAATTGCATATATTGAAAAATTAGAAAATAAAAATCAGTCCACAACGAAAGCATTACCTAGTAATTATAAGCAAGCATTACTAGAATTAGTAGAGCAAATTGAAATTAATGAAAAGTTGGAATTAGAAAACAAATTCAAAGATCAACAGATTTCCGAAATGAAACCGAAAATAAATTATGTTGATAAAGTATTAAGTAGTCAATCTTTAATAAATATAACACAAATTGCTAAAGATTATGGAATGAGTGCAATTAAGTTTAATGATTTATTACATCAATTAAAAATTCAATATAAATTAAGTGGGCAATGGTTATTGTATCAAGAATATGCAAAACAAGGATACACACAAAGCGAAACAGTAGTATATGTTGATAATTACGGAATTGAAAGAACTAAATTAAATACAAAATGGACGCAAAAAGGAAGATTATTCATTTATGAAACATTAAAAGAACACGGCTATTTACCTAACATTGAAAAATAAAAAAAGCAATATAAACCAACGACCAAGTTTTTTATATTACTTTTACACATATTATAACATAAAAAAACTAAAGGAGGTAGTTTAATGGGAAATGGCGCAGTTATAGCTGCATACATAACTAGAAAAGAGGCGTGTGAAATCACTGGATTTTCAGAAAGCACGATATCAAAACATTTTAAAATAATTAGAGAGAAGAATCCTAATTCGCTTGTATTTAAAGGGAGAGTAAATCGAAATGATTTTTATAAACATTTCAACATTAATTCTTTCTACAAGGCAGGAAATAAAAATAAAGAGGAGAAACAAAATGAAAAATAGAGATTTATCAAGAATATTATTAGTTTTACTATTGTTTCTAGGTTTAGTTTACCTTGTTTCTAACGATCAACACGAAACAGTAAACAAGCAATTAAAGCAAGAATTACAAGAAGAGAAGAAACTATTTAAAGAAGTATTAAGCAAAAAAGACAACGAGATTGAGCAACTAACTAAAAAGGTTACATTGTTGGAACAAGATATAGCTTTGCAAGAAACGAGCAAGTAAAATTCAACAACTTAATCGAAGCAACTATAAGACTTGAAACAGGTAATCGAACAAGTTATTTATATACTGAATTTAATAATCACGGAGGTATAAAATGTGGGGATGACTATTGTGGATACCCAAATAAAGAAAGTGGCTTAAATGCCTTAAAAACGCTATTAAAATGGTATGTTGAAAAATACGGTTATGACTACAAAGCAATACGTGATAAGTATTGTCAGTGTGGAGTTGAAGATTATTATAAATTTATTGAAATATTAAGAGAGGTAGAAAATGAGAAATAAAATTATACAGTATTTACAAGATAAAAAAAGAGTAATAAATGTTAGAAGTGAAAAACAGTGGATTGAATTAATGGAGTAGTAGAAACGAAAGAAATCAAAGAGGAGGAATTATTATAATGTTAGATTTAGCAAATTTCGTAGAAAAAGTAGAAGAGTTAGTAGAAAAATCAAAAGAGATTCATACCTTTGAATATGAAGGTAAAACCTATGCAGATAAGGACTTAAATGTATTAAGTCGTAACCATGTTCGTTGCATTGATTTATGTAGTTTAAAGCAACTAGTAAGTTTCATTAAAACGACCGTAGCGACCACAAAAGAGATTAAGTTACCTTTATTAGTTAGCGCAATTAATGAGAAGCAGGTACGATTGAATTCTTCTTTAAACAATGTGTTAGAGAGACAATATATTGCAGATGTACAAGCAATGTCTCCAAATATTCAATTCGAGAAATACCTTTCTCCTGAACAATTCATCATTCAGCTACAGACTTGTTTCTTAGATACAGACACAAGAAATAGGTTGATGGAGCTAGTATCTTCTATGGTACAAACCAATACAGTAGAAAGACAAGACGATGGAATCTCACAAACTCTAGTCGTGCGAAAATCCAACGGGATGAACAGCTCGGTAGAATTAACACCGATTGTTAAGCTGACTCCTATCCGAACATTCTTTGAAGTAGAACAAGTAGAAAGTGTGTATTTACTTCGCTCAGATAGTTCAGGAAACCTAGCGTTATTTGAGGCTGACGGGGGCATGTGGAGAGCGGAAGCACAGCGAAGAATCACGGCTTATTTAGAAGAACAGCTAGAAGATGAAATCATCGATAACGATGTAGTCGTGTTAGGGTAAGGAGAGAGAGTCAAATGTTAGAAATTTCATTAAAAGGTACCGTAGAGGAGATCAAAAAAGAGTTATTGCAGTTAGTGAATACTTTTGGGGTTTTAATCCCAGAAACCACAAAAAAAGAAGCTATAGAGGCTGTAACAGAAGAGGTAGTGAAAGAAGAGAAAGTTAAAAAAGCGAAAAAAGAAAAGGCTTCAGAAGCTAAAACTGAAGAATTAGAGTTCGAAAAAGATATCAAGCCTTTAGCAATTAAAGCGATTAAGAGTCATCAATCTGAAGTTAAAGCATTCTTAGATGAATTAGGGTTAGAGCGATTAAGTGCTGCGAAAACGCAAGAACAACTACAACAATTAAAAGCTTTCCTTGAAGGATTGGTATAGATGCCCGAAGTGCATGCGAAGCTTTCCGCTTCAGGAAGTAAGCGATGGCTGCTATGCCCTAGGAGCATTGAACTGGGAAGTCTATTTGAAGAAACAACAAGTGTGTTTGCTGAAGAAGGAACACTCGCGCACAGTTTAGCAGAGTATGTATTAAAAACTTATTTCAACGAAGAGGCGAAAGAGCCTGAAACCGAAAAAGAAATGCAACACTATGTAGAAATTTATACCGACTATGTAAAAGAGTTGTTCTTTGAATTGAAGGCTAAAGAAGAGGCTTTTGCGATGATAGAACAGCGTGTAGACTTCTCTGATATCGCTCCAAAAGGGTTTGGAACTTGCGACACGATATTATTTAACTCAAAAACGCTTCATATCGTGGACTTGAAGTATGGTAAAGGTGTGGCCGTAGATGCAGAAGAGAATAGTCAAACACGGCTGTATGGCTACGGTGCATTAAGACTAATTCGTTTATTAGAAGAAAGCATTGAAGAAGTATATATGCACATCGTGCAACCGCGTTTAAACTCGATTTCTACCGAGTGTTTAAGTGTAGAAGAATTAGAAACTTGGGCAAACGATTACGTGAAGCCAAGAGCGCTAGAAGCTTATCAAAATAAAGGAGGGTTTAACCCCTGTACTGAAGCGTGTCGTTTCTGTCCAGCAAGAGCCTTATGTAAGGCTAGAAAGGAAAAGAACATGGAGATTTTAAGTTTATTAGGTACTCGTCCAGACCTGTTAAATAAAACGGACTTACAAGAAGTTTTAATGAATGCAGATAACATCGTGAAATGGATTAAAGAGGTACAAGACTTCGCGACATCACACATTTTAAGTGGGCATGAAGTAGAAGGATTTAAGCTAGTAGAAGGAAGAGCAGTACGATCATTTAGTGATACAGATGAAGCATTCAAGGTATTAATCGAAAATGGAATTGAAGAGGCGTTACTATATGAGCGTAAACCGTTAACCCTAGCAAAAGTAGAAGCCCAAATAGGTAAGAAAGCATTTAAGGATTTAGTAGGGGATTATGTCGTTACCCCTCCAGGCAAACCAACATTAGTACCTGCAAGTGATAAACGACTTGCAATGAAATTTAATACTGCAGTTGATGATTTTGCAGAAGATTTAATTTAATAGAAAGAGAGAGGAAAAATAAAATGGCAGAGAAAAATCAAGTACAATCGACAAAAGTAAAAACAGGAGTGGTACGTTTAAGTTATGCGTACTTATTCCACCCAAAAGAAGGAGATAACGGTGCAGAGAAATACAGTGTATCGATTATCATTCCTAAATCAGATAAAGCTACTATCGCGAAAATTAAAGAAGCCGTTGAAGCTGCAAAAGAACAAGGTAAAACTTCGAAATTCGGAGGGAAGGTACCTGCGAACTTAAAGACACCTTTGCGCGATGGAGACATTGACCGTGAAGAGGATGAGGTTTATGCAAACAGTTACTTCTTCAACTGCAGTTCGAATACGAAACCAGGACTGATTTATCGAAACGGTGAGAAAATAGAAAATGAAGAACATTTATACAGTGGGTGCTATGCAAAAGTATCTGTAAACTTCTACCCTTACAATCGAGACGGTTCAAAAGGAATCGCTGCAGGATTAAATAACATTATGAAATGGGAAGATGGTGAGCCTTTAGGAGGACGTAGTTCTGCAGAAAGTGATTTCGCAGACGACATTGACGAGGACTACGAAGATGAAAGCCTCTTATAAGAGAAAGCTTTCAATCGATATCGAGACTTATTCAAGCGAAGACATCTCTAATGGAGTGTATAAATATGCGTCGAGTAGTGACTTCGAGTTACTGCTCTTCGCTTATGCTTATGATGATGAGCCTGTCCAAATTGTAGACTTAAAAAGTGGTGAGGAAATCCCCTTTGAAGTAATAGAGGATATCTACGATGACACGATAGAAAAACACGCTTTTAATGCTCAATTCGAGCGTGTGTGTTTATCAAGATACTTAAACCCTAGTGATTATCCTACTCAGCTATTATCTTCTAAAAATTGGCACTGTACAAGCGTATTGAGTGCTACGCTAGGTCTACCTGCGAGTTTAGAGAAAGCAGGAGAGGCCTTAAAACTTTCTGAAGATAAAGCGAAATTGAAAACCGGAAAAGCCCTAATTCGTTATTTCTGTATACCTTGTAAACCAACAAGAACAAACGGTATGCGTTCTCGAAACTTACCTCAGCACGATCCTGAAAAATGGCAGTTATTTAAAGAATATTGTGCTCGTGATGTTGAAACAGAAAGAGAAATCAGTCATCGATTAAGCCCTTATAACTTCAATGAGAATGAACAAGAGTTATACGAATTAGACCAACGCATTAATGATCGTGGAATTCAATTAGACCGACAAGCGATTCAGCACATTCTTACTTATGATGAAATAAGGCAAGACACATTAATCCAAACGATGTACAAGCTAACCGGGCTATCTAATCCGAATTCCATTAGCCAATTAAAAGTTTGGGTAGAGGAACAGATAGGTTACGAGTTAGAAGGATTAACAAAAGATATTGTAAAAGACTTATTAATTCAAGACTTACCAAGTGAAGTAGAAACGGTGTTAAAAGCTCGACAAGAGCTAGGGAAAACTAGTATATCGAAGTATGCAAAAATGCAAGATTGTATTTTAGAAACAGATAGTATTCATGGGGTGCTACAGTTCTATGGCGCAAACCGCACCGGTCGTTGGGCTGGACGCCTAGTCCAGGTACAAAACCTACCTCAAAATAAAATCAAAGAATTAGATGAGGTAAGACATCTTGTAAAAGAAAACAATTTCGAAGCACTAGAACTACTATACGATAATGTATCAGACCTACTATCACAATTAATAAGAACAATGTTTATACCTAAAAAAGGAATGCAGTTTGCAATTAGTGACTTCAGTGCGATTGAAGCAAGGGTAATCGCGTGGTTAGCCAATGAACAGTGGAGGCTTGAAGTGTTTGCGACACACGGTAAAATCTACGAAGCGAGTGCCTCGAAGATGTTTAATGTTCCAATTGAAGAAATTGGAAAAGGTAGCCCTTTAAGACAAAAAGGAAAGGTCGCAGAATTAGCGTGTGGGTATCAAGGTGGACCTGGAGCGTTGAAGGCGATGGGTGCAGATAAAATGGGATTGAGTGATAGCGAGTTAAATCAACTAATTGAAGATTGGCGAAACTCAAATCCAAATATTGTTTCTTTGTGGAAAGAATTAGAATCCGCTGTGAAGAAAGCAATTAAAACAGGTGAGAGTCAATTCGCTGCAAAAGACAGACTAAAAGTATTTATAAAAAGCGATTGGCTATTCATACGTTTGCCAAGCGGTAGACACTTAGCCTACGCTTATCCTGAAATAGAAGAGAGCTCGTTTGGGGATAAGATAGCTTACATGGGTATGTCTCAAACAACGAATACATGGTGCAAACAAGATACGTACGGTGGGAAGTTAGTCGAGAACGTAGTCCAAGCGATTGCAAGGGACTGTTTAGCAGATAGCATGCTAGCCATAGATGCCTTAAACCAATACACTGGAGGGTTAGATATTGTAATGCACGTCCACGATGAGATTATCGTAGAAAGCGACCAAGCCGAGCTAGGGCTATTAGCGATGGAAGAAATAATGAAATCCGAAATCCCTTGGGCGAAGGGACTTCAATTAAAAGGTGATGGATTCATTGCCGACTATTATAAAAAAGATTAAGTAAAGGGGGGGGATAAGATGAAGATATGGATTGCAACCGCAAAAAATCGATTCAGTAAACGATGGAAAAACAAAGAGGTTTATTGGGATGAATTCGTAGAGCAATTGAGCGCTCCAACCTTAACGGCGGAAACAAAAGCCGAATACAAAAAGATGTCGCGTATGGATAAAGCGAAGGTGAAAGATGTAGGAGGGTTTGTTGGAGGGAAGTTAAGAGATGGAATTCGAAAAGACCCAAACGTAATTAGTCGTAGTCTATTAACATTGGATTTGGATCACGTAGACAGTGACAGCGTACTAGAACTAATAGACTTAACCCTTGATTGTGGATATGTTGTTTACTCTACACATTCCCACACACCCGAGAAACCAAAATACCGATTAATCATCCCTTTAGATAAGGAAGTAGATAGCGAGCGTTACCAAGCAATTGGCCGTATGGTAGCAAATGATATAGGTATCGATTATTTCGATGATACGACTTACCAAGCAAGCCGTTTAATGTATTTCCCTTCTTGCAGTAAAGACGCAAAAGAGGAGTATGTATATGAGGTTAAACAAGGTGTAACTCTAGATACAGAACGCTATCTATCTCGATATGATGATTGGACAGATATCAGCTTTTGGCCGATTTCAAGTAGACAGCAAGAGATTGTAAAAAAGTTAGGTAAGGAACAAGAAGATCCTTTATTGAAAGAGGGTGTCATTGGTGCTTTTTGTAGAGCCTATTCTATCTCAGAAGCAATTAGTGCGTTCCTAGACGAAGTTTATGAAGCTTGCGATAAAGCCGGGCGATATACTTACACCGAAGGAAGCTCAAGTGCAGGGGCGGTAGTGTACGATGATAAGTTTTTATACTCGAACCACGCTACTGACCCAGCTTCGATGAAGCTATGCAACGCATTTGATTTAGTTCGTATCCATAAATTTAGCAACTTAGATGAAGACAGTAAACTTGATACGCCAGTAAACAAGCTTCCTTCCTTTATCGCAATGCAAGAGTTCGCAACTTCACTGCCAGATGTAAAGCAACTTCTAGGTGAAGAGCGATTAAGAAAAGCGCAAGCCGAGTTCCAAGAGGAATTAGACGGAGATAAAGAAGAAATCAACAACTTAGAGTGGATGTCAAAATTAGAGTACGACAAAAAAGGGCGAATCGTAGAAAGCGGAATGAATTGTAAAATCATTTTAGAAAATGACTCAAACCTACAAGGTATTTTAGGGTATGACAGTTTCAGGTCTAGGGTCGTAATGAGACATCTGCCTTGGCGTAAAGTCGAAAAAGATACGATCTCTTGGAGCGATGAAGATGATGCAGATTTACGACTATACTACGAACGAGTTTACGGTTTGAAGGTGAATCGTTTGTTACAAGATGCGTTTATGAGTGTGATGTCTGCACGAAGATTCCACCCAATAAGAAGATATTTAGAAAGTTTAGAATGGGACGGAAACCATCGTTTAGAAACACTATTTATTGATTATTTAGGTGCAGTAGAGTATGACAATGGGTATACAAAAGCAGTGACCCGAAAAGCCCTAATTGCAGCAATAAAAAGAGTGTTTGAACCAGGATGTAAGTTTGATTACATGACCGTGTTTTATGGGGCGCAAGGGCTAGGAAAGTCCACGATTCTATCGAAGTTAGGTATGGAATGGTATAGCGATAGTGTTACGGCGATAACCGGTAAAGAAAGCTACGAACAAATCATCGGAAACTGGATTGTGGAGATGGGGGAGTTAGCCTCATTAAAGAAACAAGAGGTAGAACACATTAAGCTTTACATTTCTAAATGTGAAGATCGTTTTAGAAAAGCTTTTGCAAGAAACATTACCGACAATCCAAGACAGTGTGTGTTCTTTGGGACAACGAATGAGCAGGAATTCTTAATCGATAGAACCGGTAATCGCCGATTCTGGCCGATTAATTGTGATAAGAAGGCTACTAAAGATATTTTCAAAGACTTAACCCAAGAAGAAGTCAATCAGATATGGGCAGAAGCAATGTGGCTATATCGAAACACCAAAGAGCCGATGTATCTAGAAGAGAAAGCAATAAGAGAACAAGCAGAGAAATTACAGCAAGAACACCATGTTCGAGACTATCGAGAAGAGTTGATTATAGACTTCTTGCAAACGAGAATTACAAGTGATTGGTATACATTAGATAGCAATGAGCATATTCAGATGTTAAAAAATGAAGATTTAGAAATGGAAGTCGAAAGAGAAAAGGTATGCGCCTTAGAGGTATGGGTTGAAGCGTTAGAGTGTGACAAAACGAAGATGACAAATGCTGATAGAAAGTTTATTCAAAAGGTGATTGAGAGCCAAGGGTGGATAAGAAGTGAGAAAGCAATAAAATTTAACAAAACTGTAGGGGTGCAAAGAGGGTATCGTCGAGGCGATTTAATATAACAAAACGGGGTAACAAGGGTAACATTTTTGTTACTTGTTACCGCAAGAGAGGTAACATTTTTAAAAATGTTACCAAAATGTTACCAAAATGTTACCCCAAAAAAACTACTGTTTTAGTGGGTTTTTAACCAAAAGGTAACAAAGTAACAAAATTTTACCTTATAGAGTATTTTACTAATTAGGCACCCTATATACCTGCCTAATCGCCAAATACGTCTATACGTGTACGCGCGAGAAGATTGTTACCTTTTAAAAAGAAAGGAGTTTATGAGATGCTAGAGAGTGAACTAGAGAAGTTATTCAAAAAAGAAGCGGAAAGAAGAGAGTGGCTAACCTATAAATTTAATTCGGGTGCGGTTGGAGTGCCGGACCGAATATTAATTGCAAAAGGGGTAGTGGTATTTGTGGAATTGAAGCAGGATAATGGGAAGTTAGCAAAAGTGCAGCTACAACAAATTGCAAGAATGAGAAAGCAAGGTGCTTGGGTCGAGGTGTTAAATGGAGTATTGGCGATTAAGACCTTCTTTCAGCAATTGGATTTAAGGATGATGGTGTATGGAGTTTAAACCTCATCCCTATCAAGAAATAAGCATCGATGCGTTGCTAAGACATCGTAAGTATGCGCTGTTTCTGGATTGTGGTTTGGGTAAGACCGTATGTACTCTTCAAGCGATTGATACCTTGAAATATGATCAAGCAAGAATTAATAAGGTGCTAATCATCGCGCCCTTAATCGTAGCAAAAGATACATGGGGTCGAGAAATTGAAAAGTGGGAGCATTTAAACCATTTGAAAATTAGCAAAATACTAGGGTGCGAAAAAGAGCGAATCCAAGCACTACAGCAAGAAGCAGATATATATGTGATTAATCGAGACAACGTAGTGTGGTTAGTGAAGCATTTAGGACAGGGTTTTGACTTTGATATGGTTGTGATAGACGAGTTGTCTAGTTTTAAGAACCCTGCATCAAAACGATTTAAAGCTTTACGTTCTGTGATAGGATATCCCAAACGAGTGGTCGGGTTAACCGCGACCCCTGCCAGTAAAAGTTTAATTGATTTATGGAGTCAAGTTTATTTACTGGATCGCGGGGAGCGGTTAGGTAAAACGATAACGCAGTATCGAAATACTTATTTTCGACCAGGAAGAAGTAAAGGGCACATTGTTTATAACTATGAATTACTACCCGGTGCAGAAGAACGAATCTATGAAGATATCCAGGATATCTGTTTATCATTAAAAGCAGAAGACTGGTTAAACGTTCCGGAGTTGGTAGATATATACCATCATCTAGAACTACCGGATGCGTTGAACAAGAGTTATAAGCAGTTTGCAAGGGAACTGGTATTAGAATTAGAAAACGAGAGCTTATTAGCATCGAATCGTGCAGTGCTTTTAGGTAAGCTGCTGCAATTTGCAAATGGAGCGATTTATCTTGAAAAAGGAATTGACTACGAAGAACTGCATACCGTAAAATTAGACAAATTAGAAGAATTAATCGAAGAGGCAAACGGAAATCCAGTTATGGTTTTCTATAACTTCCAACACGACAAGGAACGCATTGAATCTCGTTTGAAATCGAACTACAGTATCAGCGATTTGAAGACAACAGAAGATATCGCGAAGTGGAATCGTAAGGAAATCGATATTGCTTTGGTTCACCCAGCTTCGATGGGGTATGGTTTGAATTTACAAGATGGAGGGAACATCATTGTGTGGTATGGACTGACTTGGAGTTTAGAACTGTATCAACAAGCTTTAGCAAGACTCCACCGACAAGGACAAACCCAGAAGGTGCTGCATCATCATCTGGTAATGAAACACACCGTAGATGAACAAGTGATTGAGTCCTTGCAATCGAAGGAAGAGAATCAAGACCGTTTATTAGCAGCCGTGAGGTATCAATTGAATTGTGAGGGTGAGCATGGAATTTAAAGAGTTTGTGAAATGCGTGTTGCAAGACCAATCAGTTAAAGTCGACGGGGAAATCACTTTATCTGAATATCTGAAAAGATTAAACGAAACACCGAAGCAAAAACAAAAACGGATCATGCAAGACTTAAAACAAGCAAAAAAATTATTAAGAAAATTTAGGAGGAAATAAAAATGAATGGAATTAACCAAGTGAATCAGTTATTATTTGACCAACTACAAAAATTAAGCGACCCTGAATGTGACCTTGAAGTAGAGGTAAAGCGTAGCGAGGCGATGGCTAAGGTATCGAGTAACATCATTAAGTCCGCGGAGCTATCAGTACGTGCAGCTGAAATTACGGGCGACAACACAATTCTGACACGCACTTTAGCACTAGAGAGTAAATAGCCATGCGATTTATTTACACGGAAGAAATGATTCAGTTTATGCGTGATAATGCACCAAAAACGCATTCAACAAATTTTACTGAAGCCTTCAATAAAAAATTTAATACGACTATTTCGGTTACAGGAATGATATCTGCTTGCAATCGAAACAAAGTCTACTTCGGTAGGGCTAAACCTAACCCGAAAAGAAAAATTTTATCTGAAACCGAAATGCAGTATTTCTTGAATATTCAGTATATGCAATCGGCTAAAGAAGTTGCTAAGTTGATGAGTGAATACTGTAATCGAACGTTTACCGAAATGCAAATTAAAAATTTACGATCACGTAAAAAGATTAATTCTGGATTAACAGGCCGATTTGAAAAAGGTCAGGTTAGTTGGAATAAGGGTCGTAAGTTTCCAGGAACAGGAAGCAGCACTAAATTTAAAACTGGTAATATTCCGCCTAAAGCTCACCCGATGGGACATCGTTTCAAAGATAAAGACGGGTATTGGGTTATTAAGGTGCGAGAACGTACAAAAGATTCTATAAATCGTAGAACTTGGGAATACGAGCATCAATTATTGTGGATAAAACATTACGGTCCAGTTCCTAAAGGACACCATGTTGTATTCATTGACCAAAACAAGAACAATATTACAATCGAGAACTTAATGCTAGTGAGTAGGGCGGAACTTTTGTATATCAATAAATATCTTAAGTTAAACCCAAATGCCGAGTTAAATTTAACCAAAATTTTGACAACAAAAATACAAATGAAAACAAAGGAGGTACAGCGTGAAAGAGCACGAAGTAATAAAAATTAAACCGAAACACTATGAGGGGGCTAACGGTTTAACGGTTAAAGAAATTTACGAGAACTTTTTAACACCAGAAGAATTAGAAGGAGCGTATCGTAGTAATGTGTTGAAATACGTATTGCGATACAGAAACAAAAATGGTGTAGAAGACTTAAAGAAAGCAAGAGAGTATCTGGACTGGCTCATCGATTTGAAGGAGGCACATTAGATGTTTATGACATTAGAAAAATTAGGGTATACCTTGATTAGCGAGAGTGATAATGATATTTTCTTTGTAAAAATAGATGATATGTATAAAGAACCAGGACTAATGCACAAGATTGTTATCGATAAAAGAGCTGGAACAGTAATGAAATTCATTGTTAGCCCTATGTCCGGCTTTACCCATGTGCCAATAACGTTCGCTGAAATCCAAGCACTTGCTAGAATGGGGTTTTAATGAAAAATCAGGACTACGTTCAAAATGAAATCCAGAATTTAAAAAACCATTTGAAAATGTACCATCATTATGTAGAGAAACGAGAAAAATACATTCAAGAGCTGAAGCGTATCGATGAGCTACTATCTAGAGTTCCAGCTATACGATACCCAAAGCCAGAAGGTGCAGGCATGTTTAATGTGTATGAGTTATTCGATGACCAGGAGAGATTCAAACGTGAAATCGAGATATGGAGCTATCATATAAGCCGAGTAGATAACATGTTTAAAGAATTAGACGAAGAGGATGTTGAAATTTTGAAAAAACTCTATTTCGAAAAAAGAAGATATGAAGATGTTTGTTTGGAACACTATATGAGCGAGATGACATTGAAGCGATATGTTGACCGTATGTTGAAAGAATTTTGCTAGTTGATACTCAGTACACCTTTTTATATGATACAATGGTATCATGGAAGAAGCAGAGAGGAAGAGGCTGCAAGATTCCAAAAAGACTAATGACCATAAACTGATATACGGCATGTGACGTATATCCTCCCAAGAAAAGAGCTTGATCGCTCTTTTTTTGTTTAGTAGAAAGGAGCTGATGATATATGAAATTAACTTTGAAACAGAAAAGATTTGCTGATGAATACATCATCAGTGGAAATGCAACGGAAGCGGCAATCAAAGCGGGTTACAGTAAAAAGACGGCTTATTCGATAGCTGAAGAAAACTTGAAGAAACCTGATATTAAATCATACATCGATGAGCGATTAGCTGAATTAGATGAAGCAACAATTGCCACGCAAAAAGAAGTAATGCAGATACTAACGAAACATGCACGTAGGGAAACGGTTGAATACAATGTATCGAAAGAAGGAATTATCGTTCAAACACCTACGAGCGTTGCAAACTCGATTCGAGCTGCAGAATTGATAGGGAAACGCTACGCTTTATTTACGGACAAACAAGAGCTAACCCAAGATATCAATGTGAACATCGCGTTTGAAGGAGTATCGCGTGATGAAAGTGAGTAATCACTTTTTAGACTACATCAAAGATTGGAAACATTTTGAATATGTGGTTGTGGGAGGTTACGGATCGAGTAAAAGCTATAACACGGCGATAAAACTGGTAACGAAATGTTTACAAGAAAAGCGAAGAGTGTTAGTCGTTCGTGAAGTATATGAGACCTTTAGAGAAAGTTGCTATAATTTACTAATCGAAGTGTGTAATACAATGAACTTAATTGAAGGGATTCATTATGTAACGCGATTAAGTCCGATGCAGATTCGTTTCTTTAATGGTAGTGAATTTATTTTTAAAGGAATGGATAAGTCCGAGAAACTGAAATCGATACACGGAATTAGTATCGTGTGGATAGAAGAGTGTAGCGAAGTAAAGTATGAAGGGATTAAAGAGATTCTAGGGCGTTTAAGACATGCAACATTAAGCAATCACATTATCTATACAACAAACCCCGTGTCTAAATCGAATTGGGTGTTTAAACACTTTTTTAAAAGGACAGTTGAAAACGAAGAAAAAGAGATAGTAGAGCAAGTGATACAAGATGATACAGAGTTATATGAGAAGCGAGTTATTAAAACCGATAAGCGTTATTACCATCATTCGGTAGTAGAAGATAATCCGTTTGTCCCAATTGACTATATCGAGCGATTAGATGAGCTTAAAACATATGATTATGATCAGTATCGCATAGCGAAACTCGGACAGTTTGGAACAAAAGGATTGAGAGTATTCCCTCAAATTGAGAGACAAAGCTATGAACAAGTAATGAACATCATTGAGAGCAATAAACAGTTGCTCTTTTTTAATGGGATGGACTTTGGTTTTGAAACATCCTACAACGCATTAGTTCGATGCGCAGTAGACCATAAAGAACGAATCTTGTATATCTATTGGGAATACTACACCAAAGGGAAGACTGACCCTGAAATTGCAGAAGACATTAAAGAGTTTAAAACAACTCAAGAGCTGATTAAGTCAGATAGTGCAGAACCTAAAGCGGTTAAATATTATCGTCAAATGGGGTTTAACATGAAAAAGTGTAAGAAATTCCAAGGCTCAAGAACAGTGTACACTAAAAAAGTGAAACGATTTAAAAAGATTGTTGTAGCAAGTAATTGTCGTAATACATGGAATGAGCTACACGATTTAGTTTATTTTGTGGATAAAAACGGTGAAATAATTGAAGACCGATTTAATATTGACCCTCATACACTATCTGCGATATGGTATGCGCTTGATACTTATGAGGTAGCCGACTTAAAAGGTGGGCGAATGTTTATAGGAGGTAGAAATATCAATGAATCTACTTGAAAAAATTAAAAATTATTTTAAAAAAGGGGTGATTAAGTGGAATATGAAAAAGGAAGTAACTGAATTGAACGAAGCGAAAATCATCGCTTTAATTAACAAGTATAGAAAGAGTGAGCAGTACGAGTGGGCAGTTAAAGGGCAGCGATACTACGAAGGGAAACAAGACTATCAGGATGCCACAACAAAGTATAAATCATTAGAAAAGCCAGATCATCGATTAACGCATGCGTTCTATCGTAATCAAATTAACGAAAAAGTAAGTTATAGTTTTTCAAAAGAAGCAAGTATCGTATCGCACACTGATGCAGATGTAAGTATCGTAAATGAGGCTTTAGGGCGAGATTTTAATTACATATTAAGTCAATTAGCTGAAGAAGCAAGTAACAAGGGGATTGGGTGGCTACATGTGTATATTGATGAAGAAGGGGCACTTAAATTCTTTGTGCCACCAAGCGAAGAAATGATACCAATTTGGAGGGATTATCGAAACAACGAACTAGATGCTTTAATTCGTGTGTATAAAAAAGAAGTATTCCTAAACAACCAATTCAAAATGGTTGAGCAAGTAGAGGTATGGACTACTACTGAAACGAAGGTTTATCGATTTGAAAACAACCAGCTAGTATACTTAAATGAAGTATCCGACTTCTCGATTAATGGAAATCCGTACAAGTGGGATAAGATACCATTCGTTGCATTTAGAAATAATCGAAATTGCACTACCGATTTACAAATTATTAAATCATTAATTGATAATTACGATTTAACAAGAAGTGAGACTGCAAACTATGTGCAAGAAGTAAAAAACTTGATATGGGCGATTAAAGGATATTCAGGAGACCCAACAAACTTAGACGAGATTAATCGACAAATTAATCACTACCGAATTGTAGTTTTAGATGCTGACGATGAAGAAGGTAGCGACTTAAAAGCGTACAATCCTAGTGTCGATATTCAAGCATTAAGAGAACATGCAGAACAAGCAAAACGAGATTTAATCGAATCTGCTGGAGCAGTGCATAAAGATCTAGACAAGTTCGGTTCAGCACCTTCTGGAGTAGCCTTGAAACAGTTGTATAGCGGATTAGAATTGAAATGTTCACAGTTAGAAAACGAATTCAGACGAGCATTTAAGCAAGTATTATTCTTTGTAAACGGATATCTATCCATTGGAAAATCGAGTATTGATATTAATGATATTTCAATTGTGTTTAATCATGATATGACAATTGATGAAGCAGTAATTATTGATAATTGTGTGAAATCGCAAGGACTCATCTCACAAAAAACAATTGTCTCTAATCACCCTTGGGTTAGCGATGTTGATAGCGAGCTTGAAGCTTTAGCGGATGAAGGAGCAGAACATAATCAAGCAAGCACTGATGAAGAAGTAATTGAAGAAGATGAACAACAAGAAGAATAATGCTTTGGCTGTTTGGAATTCTTATGACACAATTAAAAAGACTCAAAAAGAATTAGAAAAGCTATATAAAGAATCGCTTGAAACAATTAAGCAAGAGATGATGCAGTTACGAATTAATTCTAGAGGAAGCCGAACAGCTAAATATGAATTACGAAGATTAAAACAAGCAAAACGAAATGTAAAAAAAGAGTTGAATAATCTAAGAGAAACGACGAAAGAGAAAGCTAAACAAGGTATTCAAAAAGCAGGTAAAACACAAAATATTAAGCTAAACAACATTCGACCTGGGCCAAAAGTAGAGTTTGATCCTAAACGATTAGATACGCTCTTAGCACAACCTTGGAAAGGCTCAACTTTTAGTGAGCGAATTTGGAAAAATATTGATAAGTTGCAAAAAACTTTAACTGCTAATTTCCATAAAGGAGTAGTGTTGGGTAAGACAATAGATGAAACAGCAGTCTTGCTTGCTAAAGATATGAATGTAAGTCTAAATCAAGCAAAAAGGTTAGTTCGTACTGAAACAATGCGATATTTAAACAATGAGAATTTACGCGATATGTATCAAAGAGGTTATACTCAAGTGCAAGAAGTTGTTACGATTGATGAGCGAACTTCTACCGAGTGCAGTGCTTGCCAAGGGAAGATACATTCAATTGAGAATGCTCCTGAATTACCAAGACATCCCAATTGTAGATGTTGTTTAATTCCGGTTATTGGAACAAGGTTAAGCCGTAAGGAAGCAGAAGAGAGGAACACTCCTTCTTTTGAAGATTTTAAAAATGATTTTAAAAAATCGAAGGATTTTTTAAGTTCATTACCGAAAGGTCTTGACCCTAAACTTCATACGGAGGAACGAAAGCTGCTCGAGTCATACTTTTCTGATAAATACAAGGTTACATCATTACCGAAAGGTCTTACTGCTTTAAACGAAGATACTGAGATTTATTTAACTAAATCCTCAACGTCTTATATATTAATGCGAAGAAATCATCAAAAAGGTTTAGAGTACATAGATAAGATAAAAGATATAGTTGATGACTTTGACAGTGTTTATGAAAATAATAAATCTTCAGAGGGTTATATTTTTTATAAAAGTTTCGGTAGCGACGTCGCAGAAGTCGTAGTTGTAAGAGATAAAAAGGGGCACTTAATTCCGCATTTGTTAGTTTTTAAAGAGAACAGGTTTGCTAAAAAAGTCGCAAATAAAAAGATATTGTTAGGTAAAAATCGTTGACAAAATAGGTTAAATCTAGTATAATTAATATACTAGATAAGAGGTAGAAAATTAACCGCCTGTCTATCCCGGTATTTCTGCAACAGCTATCAGCGAATACCTAATAGGATGTGGGGGAGTGGCGGTCCCACCTTATCTTAATCAAAGCAATCTAATTAATTAGGTTGCTTTTTATTATATCTAAAAATAAGTCCTGGGCACGACTATAAAAGGTCTTTTCGTATTTTAAGGGGTTATACGTAAAAGAAACGCCACCGCGTGAAGCAACCACGTAAAAAAGCGTAGGAGGAAAGAAAAATGAAAAGAAGTTTTTTATCAAGTTTAGGAATTGAATCAGACAAGATTGATGCAATCATGAGTGAATACGGAAAGACTGTATCCGACTTAAAAGATACCTTAGCCGATAAGTCACAAGAGTTAGAGACTGTTAAAGCAAGCCTAGACAAGTTTAAAGACGTCGATATCGAAGCCTTAAAACAAGAAGCTGCTAACGCGAAAGCAGATAAAGAGAAAGCAATTAACGACTTCAAGTTAGATATGGCTATCGATAAAGCTTTTGCGGAAAGCAAAGCTAAACATTCTGATTTATTAAGAGGAAAGATTGATCGCGACAAACTTTCATTTGATAAAGAAGGAAATTTAAAAGGATTAGATGAACAAGTATCTAGTCTAAAAGAGTCTTATAAAGACTTATTTGAAACTTCAGAAGAGTCTAAACCTGAAGTAGCTGGGGCAAGCCCTGCACAAGGAGCTACGACCGAGCCGAATCAAACGTTAGCACAAGAGGTTGCTAGATTTATGGGTATAAAACAATAGAGAAAAGGAGAACATAAAATATGCCAAATAACTTAGAAAAAGCAAAAATTTTTCAAACAACATTAGACCAGTTAGCAGTACAAACAGCCTTAACAGGATGGATGGAAGCAAATGCTGGACAAGTTAAATATACAGGAGGGGATGAGGTAAAAATCCCGACCTTAACAACACAAGGATTAGCGAACTATAACCGTGAAAATGGATACACTTCAGGAGGAGTGACATTAAAATACAATACTTACAAAATGACACAAGATCGTGGGCGTAAGTTCATGTTAGATGCAGTAGATGTAGATGAGACAAACTTCATTGCTACAGCAAGTGCTGTAATGGCGGAGTTCCAAACTACGCACGTAACACCAGAAATCGATGCTTACCGTTTGTCGGCTTTAGCTGCGATTGCTTCAAAAGTAGAAAACAAAATAACGAATGCTAAATTCGGATACACACCAAGCCGAGATTCTATTTTAGAAGAGATTAAAAAAGGGATTAAAGCAATTCGTGATGCTGGATACCAAGGGGAATTAGTATGTCACTTAAACTCTGATACACAATTAGAGTTAGAAATGGCCATGGCTGGTAAGCTGACAAACACAACCTTCTCCGTAGGTGGTGTGGATACAACTGTTCCAGCAGTAGATAAAGTACCTCTAATCGTAACGCCTCAAAACCGATTAGTTACAAAAATCGAAATCAAAAACGACGCAGAAGGAGGATTTGCTAAAGCAGGAGATGCTAAAAATGTTAACTTCATCATTGTAGCAAGAACAGTGCCTTTAGCAATTTCTAAACAAGATTTAGTGCGTATCTTTGACCCATTAACAACACAAGGAGCAAATGCGTGGTCATTAGACTACCGTAAATTCCATGATGTATGGGTATTAAAAAACAAAGAGAAATTCGTTTATGTAAATATTAAGGATAGTGAATAAGTATGGCTACAGTGTTTTATGAAAGACTAAATGTAGCCGTAGAAGTTGACGAGGAAAACACCTCTGAAGTAACACGATTAGAAGACTTAGGATACACTAAAGTAGAACAAAAAGAAACTAAATCAAAATCTGATAAAAACAACAAAGCTGATAAAGCTAAAAAAAACGAAGCGGAGTAAAGGAGGTGCTTTATGGCACTGAATGAAGCAATAAAAAAAGAAGTCATCATTGAAGATTTATTACTTAGAAGAGGGGTATCAAATACTGCCCTTCTTCGTTCTTTATTTGATGATGTAATTCTGGATGTCTGCAATTTCTGTAACCTTAAAGAAGAAGAAATCACAATTTATCTCATACCTTCAATTAAAGATATGATCATGTATCGATATAACACTTCTGGAGGTGAAGGAATATCTTCCGAAAACTTAGCTGGTGCAAGTATCACTTATGAACAAGACTACCCTAAACGAATTAAGTTGCAACTAAGAAAATTCAGGAAGTTTAAAAAGATATGAGTTTTCATACAAGATATCAAAAAGCAGTTTTAATGAATAAGGTTATTGAGATAAGTGATACAGGTTTTCAGCAAGAAGCTTTGCAACAAGTTAAGGAAATCGAGCTGATTATCGTTAAAGAGAATTCTTATTTACAAACACAAAATATAGAAGCCTATAAAGAGCAGTTTAGAGCGTTTACTTATGAGCGTGGATTTTTACCTATCGCAAATGAAAATGAGCCAAAACAAGTAATTTTGGCAGGCTCTCGATTGTATTCTATCGTAGGTGTTGATGAACGTGATAGACAAACTGTGCTTAGGTTGAAATTAACAACGCAATGAAGCTAACTATCAATACTGAAAAATTTGTGAATAAGATTAAGAATTTAACGGATGAAAAGATAAAAGATAGTGAATGGAACATGGAAACTGCGATGGATTTACTTCGCAATGAAACAGTGCAAGAAGCACCTTCGAAAACAGGAAACTTACGAAATCCAGCAAACTGGAAAACCACAGTAGAAGTGAAAGGGAAGACGGTAATTGGTCGTATCACTTCAAATGTGAAGTATGCAGTATACGTCCATCAAGGGACAGGGCGTTTTGCTGTAAATAAGAATGGTCGTAAAGGTTGGTGGGTTTATGTTCCAGGTTCGGATGTCCGAGGGAAAAACGGAAAAGTAATTCTTACGAAAGGTCAAGCGATTAGAAAAGCAGTTTATATGAAAAAAACTTTCGGTTTAAATGCGAAAGCAACAGAAGGGATTAAACCGAATCCTTTTTTAAGAAGAGCAATACAGAAGTCTAAAAAAGAAATGTGGAGGATATTAAGTGGTAAGTAGAATCATCGCAAGCGAGTTAAAAAAACTAGGAATCAACGCAACTCCTGGACTAGGTAAAGGCACTTACCCTATTGTGTTTTATTCGATTATGGATGGCACAATTAACCGAATATCTACACAGCAAGTTGAGTTGCGTATTGTTGATTCGAATTATGATCAATTAATTCAAATCAAAGAAAAGATTATAAAAGCATTTCATATGTACCCTAACGATGCAAATAAGCAGTTTAAAAAAACAGTTTACCGTTGCAAAGTTTTTGACGGGGGTACTTTTTGGAATGATGAAGCGTTTGATTGTACGCTTTATTTACAATTACGCTACATAGAGAAGTAGCAGAAAGGAAAAAAAGAATATGTCAAAAAAAGATATTAATGATATTATTTTAGGGGATGGAGATTTATACATTACGGAGTATGCAGGAGGAGAAATTCCTGAACATACGGAGATTGAGAAAGAAGAAAATATGATTGGTCACTCTCAAGGAGGGACAACTATTGAGTATAAATCAGAAGTTAAAAAAATTAAAAACCAACACAATAAAACGGTAAAAATGGTTACCAAAGGGGAAGAAGTAACTTTTAAAACGGGTATTTTAACATGGGCATTAGAGAACTTAGCGAAATTGTCTATGGCTAAATTCACGAAAGAGCAAACTAAAAAAGTTTTAACAATTGGAGGAAAAGGGGGATTAAAACCTGTAATTATTCGATTTGTTCATACTAAAGAAGACAGCAAGAAGTTACGATTTACAATGATCGCGCAAGCAGGAAACGGGTTTAAATTAGACTTTAACGATGAAGAGCTAGTTGTAGACGCTGAATTTGAAGCAATTGAGCGTGTTAAAGATATATTAGCCATCTTCGAAGAAGAGATTGAGGAATAGAATTATATGATAGCGTTAGAATTACTAATTAATCGAAAAATTACAATTCAATTACCAAAACAAAAGATTACTGTTCCTGAATTAACAACGAAGCAGTATTTAGAAATGATTGATATCGATAACTTGGAAGGGGTAGAACTACATAAACGAAGAATTTCATTTGTGGCAAAAGTTTTAAATTCAAATTTTGAAAATGTAAAAATTAATATAGATGAGCTACCTTACAGTTTAGTTAGTGCGATTTGGACGAATTTAGTAGAATTTACATTCACTTTGATGTCCGACCCAAACTAACTATCCCACTTCCAAAGGATGAGCGTGTTTTAAAAGCTGTATTTAAAACAGATAAAACGGAAGCGAAGTGGGAAGAAATGTTTAGTAATTCTACTTCTGAACTAAAAAGAATGTCAGAGTATTGTAAATTAAGCTTTGAAGAGCTATTTAATTTACCATACTCTTTTTATTTGCTTATCAGAAAAGATAGCTGGATAGACACGATGAGACGTTCTGAAGAAGGAGAAGAGATACTAAAAAGATTGTGGAGATTACAGCAAACTCAAACTTCACAAGAAGATTTAATGAGGATAAGAGAGGTGATGAGCAATGAGTAATGCGGTAAAAGCAGATACACCAATTGAAGCAGAGATTCGACTGGATCATACACCTTATGAACGCTCCTTAAAAAAAGTAACACAAATCACAGAAGAGCAAACTAAAAAAACAGAAGAAATTGTGCGAAAATCTGCTGAACGAAGCGAGAAAACGCAAAGAGAGTCAAGCAATACTGCAGTTGAAGTTGCTAAAAAAACAGCAAAGGAACAGCAAACTGCAATCGAAGCGCAAGCTAAAAAAGTGGATATTTCATTAAAAAACACTGGTAAAAAATTAACCGATTTTGGTGTGAAATCAAGCATTGCTTTAACTGCACCTCTCGCTTTTCTTGGTCGAAATGCGATTAAATCTGCAACAGAATATGAGAGTGCCTTTACAGGAGTTCGTAAAACGGTAGATGCAACAGAAAAAGAATATAAAGAGTTGTCTAGCTCTATCCGTGAAATGTCTAAGGAGATACCAAAAAGTGCAGCTGAGATAGCGAGCGTAACTGAAATTGCAGGGCAACTAGGAATCAAAAAAGGTGCGTTGATGGAGTTTACTCGAGTAATGATTGATTTAGGAGAGGCTACGAACTTAAGTAGTCAAGAAGCAGCAGAATCGTTAGCTCAATTTGCAAACGTAGTGCAAATGTCACAAAAAGATTTCTCTAAACTCGGGAGTGTTATTGTACACTTAGGAAACAACATGGCTACAACTGAACGCGATATTGTTGCGTTAGGAACGCGTATAGCCGGAGCAGGAAAACAAGTAGGATTAACCGAAGCTCAAATTATGGGATTAGCTGCTTCACTTAGTTCAGTGGGAATTGAAGCTGAAATGGGAGGTAGTGCAGTATCGAAACTACTTATTAACATGAACTTAGCTTCTTCTACAGGAACAAAAGCAAATGAAGTTTTAGCCCAAACAGGGAAGTCTTTACGCGATTTACAAATGCTACAGTCTCATAATTCAAAAGGCTGGAAGAAGATGGCCGAGTCGATGGGATACACCAAAGAAGAGATGGATAACTTCTTGGAAGCTTCAGTGAACTTAGAGCAATTCTCAAAAGTAAGTGGACTAACTGCTGAACAGTTTAAACAAGCTTTTGAAAAAGACGCGGTCGGAGCTTTACAAACATTCTTACGCGGATTAGACTCAATGAAAACACAAGGTAAAGATGCAACGCTTGTTTTAAGTGAAATGGGGATCAGTGAAGTTCGATTGCGTGACATGATTCTTCGTGGAGCTTCAGCACATAAATTATTCAGCCAAGCACAAGGATTAGCAAATCAAGCCTGGAGTGAGAATATCGCTTTATCGAAAGAAGCAAGTCAGCGATACGCTACAAGCGAAAGTCAAATAAAAATCATGAAAAACCGATTAGAAGATGCTTCAATTGCTTTAGGAGAAAAGCTACTACCACACTTAATTAAACTTGTGGATAAAGGAGTGGCATTAGTGGAGTGGTTTAACAACTTAAATCCTAAAATGCAAGATACAATCGTGAATTTAGGGCTATTTGCTGCTGCAATAGGTCCAGTATCCACAGCCGTAGGTGGTGTAATTAAGTTAGGTTCAGGGTTAAAAACAGTTGGTACTGCATTAGGTTTATTTAAAACAGCAGCAGCCACAACTGCAACTGCAACTGCTGGAATGTCTACTGCTACGGTTGCGACAGGAGGAGCTTTTGCAGGACTAGGGGCTAAAATAGGTGGAGCAATTGCAGCTACTGGTCCTTGGGGTCTTGCGGCCGCAGGAGTAGTAGCTGGTGGTTTAGCGATTAAAACAGCATTAGAACAAAAGGTAGTTCCTGCGGTCGATTTATATCGCTCAACAACAAAACACGTATTAAATGAGAGTACTGGGCAGTGGGAATTTCACACACAAGAAATCAGTCAAAAGACACAAGACACAGCAAGTAAGTTCTTTAAAATGTCAGATGATATAAAGTTAAGTACTCAAAACTTATATTTAAGTTTAGGAACAGATACAACGACAGGTCTTACTTCTTTAAAAACGCAATTCGATACTTATATTCAAGAGATACTTACTAAAAATGAAGAGAATAAAAATAACACTATCACAAAATTTAATGAAATGTTTACTTCTTTAGGTACGATGTCTGCTGAATCTAAAGATGCTTTAATCCGAGATGTGATTGAGGAATCATTCGATAGAAGAACACAAACTCAAACACTTAAAGATGAAGTATTAAGGTTATATACTGAGATGACGACTGGAACAGCAGAGCAACAAAAATTCGCGAAAGACCGTATTACTGAAATCTATGCTGAGTTAGATGAGAAAGTAGTTGATATTGTTTCTGAAAATAAGATTGAGCAAGAATTATTGCTACACAATTTAAAATCGAACAAAGAAAGCATGACAACTGAAATGTTAAGTGGAATTGTAGCGAAATATAAAGAAAACTATGATGCGACTGTAAAAAAAGTAAATGAAGCAGCAGATGAGCAAATCAAAACTGCAATGCGTGTGAAAGAAAAAAATAAGGATGCTCACGATGAAACTTCAAAAGCTGCGGTTAAAGCAGCGGATGAAATGATTTCTAAAGCAGAAGAGAATCGAAAGAAACAAATTGAAGCAGCATCTGCAATTCGTGAAGACGGGTTGAAAAAGATTAAAGATGAATACCCTGAAATCACTAAAAATATCGACGCAAATACAGGTGCGATACTAAATTGGGGTGAAAAATTTGCGGGACAAATCGGATTAGCTAAATCGAGTTGGGATAACCTAAATTTCGTGGATAAAGAACGAACGATTACTACACACTTCAAAACTACAGGAACACGATTCGGGGATTACTCGCTTGATTATGGTAATTCTTACGATGTGTGGTCAGGACACTATAACGGTTTAAAACGAGTACCTTACGATAACTACTACGCAAGGCTACATAAAGATGAGCGAGTATTAACTGCTAAAGAAGCGAAAGAGTATGATCAAAACCAAAACGGAAACAGTGTATCTGTTCATATTGGGTCTTTTGTAAACAACACAAAAGAAGACATAGAGCAATTAGCGAAACGTTTATCTAACGAGATGAAACGACAACGATTAGGACAAGGAGGTTTTTAAGATATGTTAACATTTAAAGGAATTAAGTCAGATAGCTTAAATTTAGTTTTTAGCTCTTACCCTACTATTCCTACTGCATTAAGAATAGTAGACAGGGTAAAAATACCAGGTAAAGAAGAGCATTTAACATTAAAAAACATAAACTATGAGCCTATCCTAATCCCTTTTGAAGGGGTCGCTTTAACGAGCGACCTTTTTAGTTTAAGAGATTTCTTTTCTGGAGAAGGTTTGCTAATCTTTGATGATTACCCCAACTATGTATTTAAAGCGAATTTACATAAAGAAGTATCATTAAAGCACGACA
Organism: Flavobacterium sp.; assembly: GCA_041785575.1. Lineage (GTDB taxonomy): Bacteria > Bacteroidota > Bacteroidia > Flavobacteriales > Flavobacteriaceae > Flavobacterium. The sequence goes on along the minus strand of JBHBEQ010000151.1, from coordinate 2,264 downwards.
CCTTTGATACCGTCGATTTCTTTGGAGTATTTGAGTGTCAGCCTGTAATTTATTTAAAAGAAGGTTTAATAAAAAAAGATTTTTCGATTAAAAATATTCAATTAAATAATGTAGGAAACCTAGATGCCTTACCTATTATAAAGGTAGTAGGGTCAGGAACAATTTCCCTGAAACTTGAAGACGTGAAAATTCTAGAGGTAAAAGAAGTCCAAAATCATGTTTTTATTAATAGTGAGTTAGACAGTATTTATGAAGGTACAAAAAGCCTTGAGCGAAACGCGATAGGTAATACTCCTAGACTTAAACCAGGACTTAATAAACTTGTCTTCGAAGGAAATGTTACTTCTATTGAAATTATAGCTAATTGGAGGTGTAATTAATGATTTATTTATACGAATCCACAGAAACTGATTTTACACATAGAGGGTTGGGGAGTCTTACAGATACTTATTCTTGTGTGGTAACTGAACATTTGAACGGCTTATATGATTTGATCATGGAATACCCTCTCAACGGAAAGTTATATGAAGAAATTAAACCATCTCGTTTATTAAAAGTAAAAAATGTAAACGGGTATCAGTTATTCAGGATTCAAAAGATTACAAAAGACTTGGATTCAGCAATGATTGAAGCAACCCATGTATTCTATGATTTATTAGGTAACTATGTAGTAGGTTGTGAAATTGAAAACCAAAACGGTACAAATGCCTTGATTCAACTATTCAGGGCTACAAAAGAACAAACGAATTTTCAAGTATCTTCCACGATTGAAACTAAAAATAGTGTACGATTTATTCGAAGAGGACTTTTAGAATGTTTCTTCGATGGCGAAGTATCACTGCTTCATCGGTGGGGTGGAGAGCTTGAAAGAGATAATTTTTCAATACAATGGAAACCCAGAATTGGTGAAGATAGGGGAGTAAGTATTCGATACGCTAAAAACTTATTAGGATTGGAGTTTACGGTGGATTACGCAAACATTATTACTACAGTTGTACCACACGGGTATGATGGTTTAACACTTCCTGAAAAGTATGTCGATAGTCCTATTAAAAACGAATTCATAAACTTACCTCGAATCAAAGAGATACAGTACCCTGAAATTAAATCAAAAAAACTAACTCCAGAGGACCAATTCGCGATGGATCATGAGAAAGCTTTAGAGAAGTTAAGAGAGTTTGCAGCAAAAGAATTTAGCCAAAACAACAAAGACAAGCCTATAATCAATTGCACGGTGAATTTTATTGAGCTTTCAGCAACAGAAGAATATAAAGATTATGCAGTATTAGAGCGTGTTTATTTAGGCGATACCGTGCATATTCAATATCTTCAGCAAGATATTAACTTCGTTGCACGAGTTTGCTCATATAAATGGGATGTGTTGAATCAACGCTACACTTTTATTGAAGTAGGACAGTTAAGCAAAAACGCTTTAACTTCGATAGCAAGTCTAGAAAATAAGGTACAACACGCAGTAGAAAGCACATCAGAGTTGTACTCAAAAATGGAAAATGTAGAAGCAAATACTACAATAACTGCAAGAAAAGCAGTAACGCAATTGATTTCTTCCGGTTTTGGTGGGCATGTACGAATTTCTAGTGATGAAATTAAAATAATGGATACCGATGATGAGCTTACTGCTAAACGAGTGTGGCGTTGGAATTTAGGAGGGCTTGCTGTTTCAAATAGTGGTGTAAATGGCCCTTGGAGAAGCGGAATGGCTGAAGATGGAGGCTTCCTAGCGGACTTCATTAGTGGGCTAGTGATTAGAGGAAATATGATTGAAGCCAATTCGATTCGCATGGAGCATTTAACATTAGAAACAAAACAAGAAATCATAAATCAAGTAACTGATTCTAGCATCATTAAAGAGATTAAGCAACAGAGCAGTCCTGAAAAAATAGAAACGATTATCACAGAAAAAACAAATACCAAAATAAATGAATTATTAGAACAAAAAATACAAGAGCTCAGTCAAGAAGTAGACAACAAATTAGCACTAAAACAAGAAGCAGTATTAATTCAATTGGAAGAGCCAGAAGACAAAACGAAAGGGTGGTTAAATCCTATAACTGGTGAATTGAAACTGTATGTCAGAGATTCTTGGCAACTTGTAAATGATCATAGTGAAGTGTCGAGACTTTTAAAAGAACAATTTACAATTCTTGAGGGAAAAGTTTCTTCAAAAGAAGATTTAGCTTTATTAGTAAGCGACTTCTTAAAACTTGGAAACGACTGGGAAACTTACAAGCGAATCCTAAATG
>JBHBEQ010000150.1:0-6420 GCA_041785575.1 Flavobacterium sp. | reverse complement strand
CCTTCTTGAGCATTTACCAATACATTTTTTGGGTCAGAAAGAAAGACTCCGTTGTAAAACCAAATGGCAAAGTAGTTTTTAAAACCACCATAGCTCACCACGTTTTTACCGTTGTAGGTATACACATCCGCGCCCCATTTCACGGCTTTTTCCAAAGGGAGTTTGTTTAATATTTGAACGATGAACTCTTGTTCCTCTGTCCATTGTGGATTGTTTTGCAGCATTATAGAATATTTATTTTCTTTTTTTATAAGTTCTTCGAGCATACCATTCAAAAAAAACAACTGTCGCGAAAAGCAAAACAAGCAAGATAAAAAATCCAATATCCAACGAAACTTCGTTACCTAAAGAAATTTGAATTGTAATGTAGTCTATGTAAGTAAATAACAAAAGACAACAAAATGCCATACTTTGCAGATAAAGTACTGCAATTTCAGGTTGTTTTTTCACATATTCCGAAGCATTTAATAAGGGAAAACCCTCTTTTGCTTGAGAAGCAGCAAGGTTGAGCAATGCAAAGATTAATATAGAAACAACCGTTAAAATCCAGATACTTTGCTTTGAAGCAAAATCATCAGGTTTGCCATCTACCCCATAATGTATAGGAATTTGTTCTGGTAAACTTTGATAGATATCTATCTTGTAAACAATGCTTGTTATCAATAATAGTATGCTACAAATAAAAATTATTTTCTTTTTTTTCATGTCCATAAAAATGAAGAAAGAGAAAGAATTTCAACATACTTTCTCTTTCAAATATCAAAAACAATCCATTATTTCCAAGTGATAGCAATGTTTTCAAACTCCACATTTCTAACAGTTACTTCATTTTCACGATTAGGATACTTATATATCATGTTTATCTTCAATTGCTTTGCTATTTTTGGAGCCTCAGTTACCTCTTGATTTTTATAAGAAAAAACTAAAACTATTTTTTTACTTCCTGGTTCATTTGGATTATTGTATATTCCTTCTGATTTAAAACCTTCCAGTTTCAATTCGTTTCCATACTCATCTATCATTGTTGCATTACTTACAACAACACTAGAAGCTTGTTTGTCTGGGGAGAGAAGAAGCGTAAAAGAGACATTACCACCAAACAGATGTCCTTCGGCATTTACAAATTTTAGGGTATTTTTTTCAATCTCTTCATCACTTTCCACAACATCTGGTTTCATTTGTGAATTATTGTGTCCTTTCAATTCTCTTATTTCATTTCTCAATTGATTAACAACAATTTTTAAATTTTCAATTTCTTTTGCAAGTTCTTGATTGGTTTGTCCAAAAGAAAACGTTCCGCACAACAAAGCGGCAGAAAAAATAATTTTTTTCATCTTGTATATATTTTATTAAGGTAGTACTACAATGGTTTTTACAATATCTTCGCTTCCGCTAGGATTTCTAAATCTCAAGGTATATGTTCCCGATTTCTCTGTTCGGAAAATGTATTTTTTCTCGATAATATTAGCTACTTCGCCACACTCGCATCCATCATAAAAGGACGTGTAAAGAACCGTCCACTCTTTGTCGTTTTTAGTAGTTTCGGTTTTCTGAATACTTCCACAATTGTTTTCGAGAAACAAGTTAACATTGAATACCAAATCTTCCCTTGCTACCACTGTATCAGTAGTAGAGGTTACAGACTGCACAAGTGCGTGTCCATAGCGTTGACAATTGGGTAAACTTTCCTCCTTTGAGCACGATGTTGTCAAAACTAAAACTCCCATTATTCCTAAGGTATATGACAAAAATCTCATGGATATATTATTTATATACATCATCTTAATTAATTTAGGTTGTTGTATTTATTATTTTTACGACTTCTAATATACAACAATTAAACGTTTTTTTTCGAAAAATATTTTTCTTTAACTACAGAATAAACTATTGGCAATATAGAAAGAACAATAATTGCTAAAACAACTTTGGAGAAATTGTCTTTTATAAAAGGTATATTCCCTAAGAAATATCCTGCTAATGTAATTCCTACCACCCATAGTACTGCCCCTATAACATTGTATAGTAAAAAAGTAGTATATTTCATTTTACCGATACCTGCCACAAAAGGCGCTAGAGTACGAACAATAGGCACAAATCGTGCTATTACGATAGTTTTCGCTCCATACTTTTGGTAAAATCCATGTGTTTTATCTATGTGTTCTTGTTTCACTGGATGTTTGCCAAATAGTTTGAATTTCAATATGCGATTTCCTATTTTTTCTCCTATAGTATAGTTAAGCGTATCACCCAAAACACCTGCAACAAGCATTAGCACAATCACACCTGTGATATTTAAACTTTCTGGAAATTGAGCAGCTAGCATTCCTGTTGCAAACAAAAGTGAATCTCCTGGTAAAAAAGGCATTACTACCAACCCGGTTTCTACAAAAATAATGAGAAACAATATTGCATAAACCCACACTCCATAATCCTGTAAAAACACTTCCAAATATTGGTCTATGTGTAAAATAAAATCAATCAGTTCCATTTATAACTTTCTTTTATAAAAAAAAGGCTTTCGCCTTTTATTCTTCTATTGGTCCTTCCCATTCGTTCATACCTCCTATTAGGTTATAAACCTCTCCAAAGCCCAATTGTTTCATTAACAAACACGCTTGTCCGCTGCGATTACCCGAACGACAATATACATAGTAGTTTTTTGATTTGTCTAACGTTTGAAGTGTATCTAAAAATGCTTGCCCTCCATAAAAATCTACGTGTAATGCATTGGCAATTCTCTTTTCCATTACTTCTTCATCTGTGCGTACGTCTAATAATACAGCGTTGGTGTCGTTGTTGTACTGTGCCCACCATTCTTGTTGTTGTAAATCCATTGCTATTATTTTTTTTTCAAATATACAATACTATTATGAATTTCACCACTTTTGTTTACTATCTAACATAAAATCTGCCATTACTAAGGCGGTCATTGCTTCTACAATAGGTACTGCTCTTGGCACCACACAAGCATCGTGCCTACCTCTCCCTTGTAGAGTAGTGATTTTATTATCCACAGTAAGTACCTCTTGCTGTTGCAATAGAGTTGCTACTGGTTTGAAAGCAACGCGAAAATAGACATCCATTCCGTTAGATATCCCTCCTTGTATTCCTCCTGAATTGTTGGTTTTAGTCTTCCCATCTTCACAAAACAAATCGTTGTGCTCACTTCCTCTTTGTTTGGTTCCTTCAAATCCACTTCCATACTCAAAACCTTTAGCCGCATTGATGGAAAGCATGGCATACGCCAAACGCGCTTGTAGTTTTTCAAAAACTGGATTTCCCAATCCAATAGGAACATTTTTTACAACACAAGTAACAACACCACCTATCGTATCTCCACTTTTTTTTACTTCTCTTATCAATTCTTCCATTTTACTTGCAACTTCCACATCTGGACATCGCACAGGATTACTCTCTATTTGTGAAAAATCGATTTGTTCTATTGGGGTGTTTAATGTAATTTCTCCTACCGAAGACACAAAAGCGTAAATCTGTATTGGACTAATAATTTGTTTGGCAATTGCTCCTGCAACTACTCTACAAGCTGTTTCTCTCGCAGAGCTACGTCCTCCTCCTCTATGATCTCTTATTCCATATTTTTGTTGATATGTATAATCTGCGTGGCTTGGACGATAAATATCTTTATAAACATCATAGTCTGTTGAACGTTGATTTTCGTTTTCGATGGTAAATCCAATTGGCGTTCCTGTGGTTTTTCCGTCAAATATTCCTGAAAGGAATTTTACTTTATCCGATTCTTTTCTTTGAGATACCAAAGTAGATTGCCCTGGTTTTCTACGATCCAATTCTCTTTGAATAAATTCTATATCCAAACTAATGTTAGAGGGACACCCATCGACAATCCCTCCGATGGAAACACCGTGCGACTCTCCATAGGTTGTAAGTACAAAGTTTTTTCCGAAGCTGTTTCCTGACATTTTTTTCTTTCAAAAGTACAAAAAACAATGTGTACTATCTTACTTATACAAAATATATCTACTTTTGTAAGGTTTTTTTACTTATTCTATATGAAAATAGCCGTCTTAGACAATCACGATTCTTTTGTTTACAATTTGGTACACTACCTAAAAAGTGTCAACGATTCATTGACTTTAGACGTATATAAAAACGATGAAATCAGCGTGGAAGAGATTGGTCAATACGACAAAATTTTACTTTCTCCTGGCCCTGGACTTCCTAAAAATGCTGGAATTATGCCTAAAGTCATAGAGAAATACGCTTCTTCTAAAAGTATTTTGGGAGTTTGTTTAGGACATCAAGCTATATGCGAACATTTCGGAGGGCGTCTTGTAAATCTTAAAAAACCTCTTCACGGTATAGCCTCTGAAATGCACATTCTACAACACAAAGGTATTTTTCAAAATATTCCTGATAGAATAAAGGTGGGGCATTATCATTCTTGGGTTGCTGAATTAGACCCTTCATGCGAACTTATAGTTACTGCAGTGGATACTTTAGGAAACATTATGGCTGTTTCTCACCCTACTTATGACGTACAAGGTGTGCAATTTCACCCTGAAAGTATTCTTACTGATTTTGGAATGGAAATGATTAAAAACTGGGTGTTTTCGAAATAATTACTACAATACTACTTCAAACGGAATTCGGTGAACGATACTGCGTCCTAAAGTTACCTCATCGGCATATTGCAACTCATCTCCAACTGCTATACCTCTTGCTATTGTAGATGTTTTTACATCGAAATCTTTTATTTGTCGATAAATGAAAAAATTGGTTGTATCTCCTTCCATAGTGGAACTCAACGCAAATATAACTTCTGTAACACCTCCTTGTTTTACTTTTTCAACCAAAGGCGCAATGTTTAATTGATTGGGACCTATACCATCTATTGGAGAAATCTTTCCTCCTAACACGTGATATACCCCTTTGTAAAGTTGTGTATTTTCCAACGCCATCACATCGCGAACATCTTCCACTACACAAATAACACTTTTATCTCTATTGGGATTTTCACAAATGGTACAACATTCGGTATCGGAAATAGCATAACAATTTCTACAATACACTATTTCTTGACGCAATTTCTCAAGCGAAGTGGTTAGAGCGGTCGTTTGCTCTGCTGGTTGACGCAATAAATGAAGCACTAGACGCAAAGCCGTGCGCTTGCCTATTCCTGGTAGCTGAGCTACTTCATTTACTGCTTTTTCTAATAATCTTGAAGGAAAATCCATAGTGCAAAAGTACTATTTTATTTGCTCCTAATGGGTTTATGAACAAATAAAATAATTACATTTGGCAAAAAAAATTTCTTATGACCCCATTAGTAATACTTCTTATATTGTTTTTATATTTCGGCCTGCTTATTGGTATTTCCTTTTTTGTAAGTAGAAATAATAACAACAATGATGCTTTTTTTTCTGCGAATAGAAATGCTAAATGGTATTTAGTTGCTTTCGGAATGCTTGGCACAGCTCTCTCTGGAGTTACTTTCATATCGGTACCAGGAGAAGTTGGCTCTCCAAATGGAGAACAATTCAAGTATTTTCAGTTTGTATTGGGGAATGCAATTGGTCTTGTCATTACAGCTACCGTTTTGCTACCATTGTACTATCGTTTGCAATTGATTTCTATATACGAATATTTCGAAAAAAGATTAGGTGTTTTTAGCTATAAAACCGCTGCTGGTATATTTTTAGTCAGTCGTACTATTGGTTCGGCATTTCGTCTTTATCTCGTGGTTATTATCTTTCAAAGATATGTGTTTGATGCTTTTAACGTTCCTTTTGCCGTAACTGGAGTTTTAGCCCTTGCCCTCATTTATGCCTATACTTATAGAGCAGGGTTAAAAGCTATTATTATTACAGATACATTACAAACGTTTTTCCTTGTATCGTCGGTGATACTCACAATAATTTTTATCTGTCAAAAACTCAATTTAGATGCAATTACTGCCGTAGAAACTATCAAAGAAAGTAATTATAGTAAAATTTTCTTTTGGGAAGATTTTATTTCTAACAAATACCACTTTATAAAACAAATATTAGGTGGGATTTTTATCACCATTGCTATGACAGGACTTGACCAAGATTTAATGCAGAAAAATTTGAGTTGTAAAAACATCTCAGAAGCTCAAAAAAACATGTTTAGTTTCACGTCTATATTCGTTATCATCAATTTGTTTTTCTTAGGAGTTGGTGCTTTGCTCTATATCTATGCAGACTCTAATGGTATAGAAGTGCCAAGAGATGCTGTTTCAGGTAAAGTGCGAACCGACTTGCTATTTCCAGAAATTGCCTTTCATCATTTATCGATATTTCCGGCTATTGTATTTCTACTCGGACTCATCGCTGCTACTTTTGCTACAACAGACTCTGCTCTGACTTCACTTACAACATCTTTTTGTATCGATTTTTTAGGAATGGGAAAAAAATCAGCAAT
>JBHBEQ010000149.1:0-6486 GCA_041785575.1 Flavobacterium sp. | reverse complement strand
TATCTTAGCAGAAAGATGATCTCTTTCGCTTTCGGTTTTGATAAGGCGTTGATTGAGTTCCTCGTATTTAGCACGAGAAACCACGTTGGACTTTGTAACATAAAAAACGACGATGGCTCCAATGATACCACCTAAAAGCAAGTAAATGATTTCCATAAGGAGTAGAAATTGATAAATATAGTTGTTGTTTTAATAAAAAAGAAGTTGCAATTTAACAAATTGTAGAAGACATTTACGAAAAACATGTTTGTTTTTCTAATTACAAATCTAATTTAAGTTGGATATAAGTTTGTTTTTTCTTGTTTATGTTAAGGTTGCTCACTTGAATTCCTATCAATCGAACAGAGTTGTTTAGTTTTTGTTTATAGAGTAATTGTTTGGCTGTATCAAAAATCAATGAAGTTTCTTGAATGTAGTAAGGAAAAGAAAAACTTCTAGTTTGTATTGTAAAATCGCTGTATTTTATTTTTAGAGTAATCGTTTTTCCAGAAGTTTTCTGTTTAACAAGTCTTTTGTTGACATCGAGTGCAATTCCTTTTAGTTTTTCTTCAATAAATATTTCAGAAGAAAGATTTTTTTCAAAAGTTTGTTCTGCACCTACAGATTTAGGCTTTCTATTAGAAATCACGGGAGTGTCGTGAATGCCTCTTGCAAGTTTGTAATAGTTTATACCAGAATTTCCAAAGTGTTTCATTAAAAATTCGAGTGATTTTTCTCTCAAATCTTTTCCTTTAAAAATACCTAATTGAAACATTTTTTCGGAAGTTTTTTTACCAATTCCAAAGAATCTTTCGATGTTTAGTTGGTCTAAATATTCTTGTACTTGGTTTGGTTTTATCGTTTTCTGACCATTAGGTTTGTTTTCGTCCGAAGCTATTTTTGCAACAAATTTGTTTATAGAAATACCAGCAGAAGCCGTTAGTCCGGTTGTTTCGTATATTTTTTGTCTAATTTCTTTAGCGATTAAAGTTGCACTTTGAATATTTTTTTTGTTTTGAGTAACATCTAAAAAAGCCTCGTCAAGCGATAGAGGCTCTACGAGGTTGGTATATTCAAAGAAGATATTTCTAATGATTTTAGATATTTCTTTATATCTATCAAAGCGGTGTGGTGTAAAAATTAGATGAGGACAACGTTTTATAGCAACAACGCTGCTCATCGCGCTTTTTACGCCAAATTTTCGAGCTTCGTAACTGGCTGCAGATATCACACCTCTTTCTGAAGGACTTCCTACGGCAACAGGTTTTCCTCTTAATTCAGGAAAATCTAATTGCTCAATAGAAGCGTAAAAAGCATCCATATCAATATGGATAATTTTTCTTTGAGGTATATCGTTTGCCTCCATATTTTTTACTCTATAGCTTTTTCTTTAATAGGGAAAAAGAATTGTAGAGGGTGTTTCTTAAAGTGTTTCCACACCGATTTATTTAGAGCGAAAATTTCAGATGGTGGAATATTTCTCGAACGGAAAGCCAATCCTAGAGAAAGCGAAAAACTCACTAGGAAATTCATTAATCCAACAAAAAACAACCCCATAAAACACCAAAACCAAGTGGTAAGAGTAAGTTGAAAATCGGCACCATAAGCAGCCATTGCAATGTTTCCACTCACAAAGGTAATGTGTCGAATGTCTAAATTAAGACCTAAAAAATGTCCGATTTGTACGGTACTTCCCATAAAAATACCAAACCAGAAGTTAGAAACAATCCCAGGCCATTTTTTCTCAAGCCAATCAGCAGTTTTTACAGCGTTTTCTTTACCAATTGTTTTTTTAATTACTGGATTTTCTTTGATGCGGTAATATACTTGGTTGTGTTTGTTTTTGTTTGAAACATTTCCAGAGATGATTCCTGACAAGAATAGGTAAACACCGGCAATAGAGGCATGAAAGATAGCAGGTGAGTGCCACGGACTCGCATCTTTAAGCATGGTTGGCCATTTGGTGTCTGTTAGATTAATTCCGGTCGTATAATCAAATAACCACATAATTAACAATGCTACAGGGAAAGCAAAAATTACGTTTCCAACAAAAGCGATAAATTGCGAACGAAACAATCGCGCAAATAAATTCGCAAACGCACGGTGTTTGTTTTCTACAGCTTTGTTTTTATCTGGAGTGTTTTTTAAACCTTCTTCGATTGCTTTAATAATAGTTGTAGCCGTCATAGCAGGCTGTTTCGTAGCTAATGTATATCCACATAAGTAGATGAGAATAAACCCTAAGGAATAATTCATACTCGATAGAAATGCCAATCCAAAACTACTCGTATTTGTTTTGTATAGCAAAACTTTAGTAATACACATAAATCCAACAACAATTCCTGCACCAGCAGCAGCTTTAAACATTTTAAAATAATCTCTCGAACTTTCCGTAATGTAATGTTCTCCAGTTTTTGCTGTATATTGGGTAATTTCGTAGGAGATTAATTGGGTGCTCTCAGAAATCAATGTAGAGACGTTGTTTTTATAGCAGTTGTATTCTATAAGTTTGAGAGTCAACAAAATTGTTTTGTTGATTTTATCTTCTTCATCTCTGGTTGCTAGTAGTTTTATGAGAATTTCTACTCGAAGCAATTGTTGTCTGATACGCAATAATCCTTGATTTACTTTTAAGGTAATTCCGTATTTAGAGCTATTTTTGAATGCCTGATTTACGAAATCAAGACATTGTTTGTGTAAAATTATTAATTGCTTGTAGTTTAAGCTGTCAGGGTCTAAACAAGTAATTTCTTTGTTTCTAATAGCTTTTTCTATAAACAAAAATTCGTTTTCTAATCCCAAAAACGGACTTTCAAGATGCGTATATTCAGGAACCATATCAATGATGTTTGATTCCATAGCGCGTCCACTCATACGTTGGGTGATTAGTCCAATAGCGAATAATATCTCAGATAAAGTACTTTTTTGTTGGAAAGGTTTCGTAAACATATGCTCGAGGTTGAGCACAGTAAATAATTCCAACAATTCATTGTATGGGATTTTATTAATCCACACAAAATCCGTTTCCTTGTAAAATATTTGATTTAATACATATTCCAACGAATCTTTTTGAGGCTGGTAAGGAAGTATTTTATCAAACAATCGCTTTTTTACCTCATAAATAAAATCGCTGTCTTTTAATATTCCAGCATCAGAAACCATTCGATGAAATGTGCGATTTTTCAATACCAAATACAGATATTTTGCTAAAATATTTCTTTCAGACTCGTTGATAATTAGGTAGTCTATCAACTCTTGTAGACTAATGTGGTCTACTTTTTTTGGTTTATTTGGACGAAAATAATCGACTAAATCATACAAAAATAGAAGATTGTCTCTTTCTTCGATAGAAGGAGCTTTTGTATATTTTTCGAATATTTGGTCTATATTCTTATATTTAATTTGTTTAGTATTGAATTTCATGCTAATTTTATTCTTAAATCTTATCCAGAATGGTTACTGAAATAGAAAGAAAATTTAAGGTTAAAAGTACTACTTTTTTAGAAACTTCTACAAGTTTTTATAAAATTTCACAAGGATATCTAAATTCAACTCCAGAGCGAACAGTTCGAGTACGTGTAAAAGAAGACAAAGGTTACATTACAGTTAAAGGCATGGGGAGTGCTAATGGGATGTCGCGTTTTGAGTGGGAAAAAGAAATTTCTATGGACGAAGCAACGGCATTGTTAGATTTATGTGAGGAATTTATAATTTCCAAAACACGTTATTTGTGTGAATATAAAGGGAAAATATTTGAAGTAGATGTTTTTCACGGATTTAATGAAGGTTTGGTAATTGCTGAGGTAGAATTACAATCCGAAGAGGAGAATATAGAGCTTCCGGAATGGATAGGGGATGAAGTAACAGGTGATATTAGGTACTACAATTCGTATATAAGTAAAAAACCTTTTGTAAAATGGGAATAAAAAACCTCGAATTAATCGAGGTTTTTTATTATAGGTTAAACTCTTTTGTATCCATTTGGATGATTGAATCAAGTTGAGAAACTGCATCCAGTTCTTTCTCTAATTCTTTTTTGCTTTCCAAATAATTTTTTGGTAATATTTCTATTTTTACATTCAAATTACCTCTACTAAGGTTTCCAATTTGTGAAAAAGCTTTTTTGCTTAAATCAATGTGTTTTCCCTTAACGAAAGGACCTCTGTCATTAACTCTTACTATAACTGTTTTGTCGTTATCTAAGTTGGTTACTCTTAGAATAGTTCCAAAAGGAAGAGTTTTGTGAGCACAAGTTAGCTCATTGTTGCTGAAGATTTCTCCATTTGCAGTTTTTCTACCATTAAATTTATCGCCGTAATGTGTAGAAATTCCTTTCGCAAGAACAACTTCGATGTCGTTTTCTAAATCCATCAACTCTTTGTTGATTCTTTCAATTTCTTTCGCTGATGTTAATTCATTTGAAACTCTTGATATAGCAATACTATCGATATCTTTAGAAGTATCTACTGATGCTAAAATCACTTCCTTTTCGTTTGCTGTTGATGTTTCTTCAGTAGTTCTAGTAAAAAAAAGTAAGCTAAAACTAAAGGCTGTAAATAATAGCAAACCTAAAATGTTTGTGTGTTTCATAGTTTCCAATTTTTTAAACATCTATATAGATGTTTGGTTTTTAATTTGGTTGTGGTTTAGCTCAACCACTGCGCCCAAGGTATTCTTGACAAAATCAAGATTGCTCCTAGAGCATAAAATATTCCTATACTTGAAAATTTTTCGCTGTCTGTTAATTTCTTTTTGTGTTTAGACCATCCAATAGTAATCAATACAATAGCAATTATGTTGATCAATGGATGCTCTACTGCGTATAGTCTTGATAAACTATCTTTCATTACATCTCCGTTGATGTTGTAACGACCTTCTAAAAAGTAAAGAATCAACCCTATCAACAATTGAATGTGAGCGAACATAAGTCCTAACAAACCTAATTGTCTGTCTCCTGGCTTGAATGTTTTTTTCATCATCTTTCCTAAAAGAGCATTTACTGCAGCTATTATTATCAATGCTAATGCGATAAACGCTATGTAAGAATGAGCAGGTTGTAATATGTTTATCATTTTTCTTTTTTTTTATTTGCTTGATTTGTAATGAATTTGGCACAAAGGTATCTTAAAACTAGTTAGCGACCAAAAGAAAAGTGTAAAATTAACCTTTTGTTAGAATTTTTAACAAAGTTAAGACATTGTTTTTTAGTTGTTTACTATTTTTTTGGTTAAAGAGCATGCGCTAATTGTTGAAAAAACAACTATGTTGCTAATTATCTTTAGTCTCTTTTTGAGAATTTGTTTGAATCTTTTGATTTCACTTTCTTTTTCTCAACATCTTCGTTAAAGTTTGAAATTTCTATTATTCGTGGAATACTACTTTTGGCAGCCATTTCGCGTATTTTCTTGATGCGTTTTGCTCGTTTATAGATTTTGAATTTTTTGTTGTTAGAGTATAAGTTCCAGTTCATCAATACCACACTCACTAATACTATTAGCAATCCAAGCATTTGAAGTACAGTAACTTTGTGGTCTGTGAAAAAATAAGCAAGAACTACTGCAACAATAGGATTTACATAGGCATAAGTGCTCACTTCCATTGCGGGACGATATTGTAATAACCAAAGGTAACTGCCAAAAGCAAGAATAGAGCCCATGATTACCAAGTACAACATAGATCCCCACTGTTGGATGCTAATAGATATTGGATCGAATTGTGCATATTCGCCATTTAAAAGGGCAACAATTGTAAAAGAAGCTCCAGCAGAAAGCATTTGCCAAGCAGTTTTTACCATTACATTTAAATCTTCTTCCTCTTCCTCAGTTCTATTTAAATCTCTTTTTTCTTTGCGATATTTCGAAACTAACGAACCAATTGTCCAACCGATAGAACCTAAAACCAATACTATCATAGCAACGAGTTTCATATCCTGACCTGTCACGTGCGTATCATTCTCAGAAAACAATTGTTCTGCAAAGAGTAAGAATACTCCAGCAAAACCAAATAACAGACCTAGTATTGTAGGAGGACTAGAAAAATTTTCTTTCCATTTAGGTTTGTCGAAGATAATAAACCAAATAGCTGTTGAAGCGGCTAAAATAGATACGATAGCACTTGAAATATGTTGTTCTGCCCAAATAATCGCTGCCATATCTACGAAGAGCAAGAGAAATCCAATGAAAAGTGCTTCTCTTACGGCTGTTTTTGAATAGAGTTTATATCCTTTGAAACGACAATAGGTAAATAAAATACTTCCGGCGATGATAAATCGTATAGAACCTAAAACAAATGGCTTGAATGTATGTACAATATTTTCGATAAAGAAATAGGTAGACCCCCATACAAAGTAAACTAATAAATAGGCAATAAGTATACTTACTACTGTAGGAGCTTTTTGTTGTTCGGTTTGCATATTTTCTTATTTGTTTTTTTTGCAAAGATAATTTATTCTTGTGGGAAATAAAACATTTGTAGAAATCATTGAGAAATAGAGAATTTCTAACTCAG
>JBHBEQ010000148.1:0-13252 GCA_041785575.1 Flavobacterium sp. | reverse complement strand
GCGTAGAGGTTGAAAAAGCTGAAGATGTTACCTTAAATGCCGATGTGATTATCATCGGGGCAGGTCGAGCCGGACTTGCGGCTGCCGTAACTGCCAATCAAGAAGGAGCATCGGTCATCGTTATTGAAAAAATGCCTAAAATAGAGCAAAAAGCACTTTCGCTCGCTAAGGGAAAAATACTCGATGTTGGATGTGGAGCAGGAAGTCATAGTCTTTATTTGCAAGAAAAAGGGTTTGATGTAACTGCTATTGATATTTCACGAAAAGCTATTGAAGTGTGTAAGGAAAGAGGGGTGAAAAATGCTTTGTGTAAAAATGTTTTGGAGGTAAGTGATTCTTTTGATACAATAATACTATTGATGAACGGAACAGGTGTGTTTGGGAAATTGAAAAATGTATCTAAATTTCTCAAACATTTACAATCCTTACTTCTTCCAGGAGGACAAATTTTAATAGATAGTTCGGATTTGATATATATGTTTGACGAAGATGAAGATGGTGGGAAATGGATTCCAATGCAAGGGGATTATTACGGAGAACTTGATTTTTATATAACGTACAAAAATCAAAAAGAAGATCCATTATCTTGGTTGTATCTTGATTATAACACTTTGCAAAATGCGTGTATTGCAAATGGATTGCAATGTGAATTGATTTTAGAAGGAGAGCATTATGATTATTTGGCAAAAATAACTTCAAATTAATTTTGGTTTGATCTGTTAAAAACAAAAAGCATAGTAGTTTGAGATAAGCTGAAAAAGAAAATGAAGTGAGACTATTATTTTGTAATCTTAAAAGGTAAAATAGTTTTTTCTTAATAGAATGCTGTTCTAATGAAATAAAATTAGGTAAAATTCTAGTAATGATAGCTGTATCAAAAAGGTTGCGTTTAAAAAACGTTGCCTTTTTTTGTTTGAAAAAATAGTCATCTTTACGAATGTAAAATTTGCTAAAAAAAAGATTAAAAATTTGTTAATCTAATTTTTGTTTGTATATTGTCCAGCGCAAATTAGAAAAAAAGGAATATTAGTTTATGAAAAAAAGAATTACTAAAAATGTAATGAAAAAAGGAAAAGATATGTTTTCTTTTTTCTTGTTTTTGTTGGCAGGGCTCTTTTCTAATGTAGCATTGTCACAAATAAACTATACGACGGGTTGGGAATCCAACACGATGGAGGGATGGCAAAATGTAAATTTTGGTTTTGATACTTCTAGTACAGCACCGTGTACTGGAAGCTATTCGTTACGAGCGAATGTCTATTCGTTTCAATCGACTGTTGTAAGAGCAGTGAATTCCCCTGCTTTAACAGGTTCTAATGGAGGGGATGTAACGGTAGCTTTTAAGCATAAAGCAATTCTGTACTCAGGAGGTGCTACAACACCAGCGTCTTCCTATGGTACTGTACGAGTTAAATGGGCTGTATCACCTACAGGGCCTTGGAATACGTTTTATACGATAAACTCTACCAATTATCAAGCGGCTTCAGCATGTTCGGATTATTCTGCAACTTTTACAGATGTTCCTTTAGGAGGAAATATTTATCTACAATTTGAGGTTACCGTTACCTCAGGTATGGATAACTATTATTGTTTTGATGATATTTCAGTTACACAAGGAGCGGCACCTGCGTGTGTGTCTCCGGGAGAATTGGGTGTGAGTAATATGACTATTAATTCAGCAACTTTGAATTGGCAAGCGACTTCAAATAATTATGATGTAGAATGGGGTGCAGGGTCTTTTGCACAAGGTACAGGAACATTGGTTACTGGGGTAACTCAGGCTTCTTATAATATAACAGGTTTAACAGGGAATACAGATTATCAATTCTATGTAAGACAAAATTGTGGAGCAGATGGATATAGTTCTTGGACAGGACCATTTACTTTTAAAACACCTACAGATTGTGGTGGAATGTTTTATGATACGGGAGGACCTTCTGCTAATTATGGAATTAACGAAAATTGGGTTCGCGTTTTTCAACCTTCTCAAGTTGGGGTAAAAGTAGGTTTGACCTTTACTTCATTTGCCATAGAAAATAATTTTGAATTTTTACGTATTTATGATGGACCTGATGTAAATTCGCCACTAATAGGCACATATACAGGGGCTAATAGTCCTGGAACAGTGGTTTCAACTCACCCTACGGGAGCATTGACAGTCCGTTTTACGTCTGATGGGTCAGTTACGCAAGCTGGTTGGGTTGCGTCTGTTGATTGTGTTATTTTGTGTGGACAAGTTCAAAATGTAAACGTTCAGAATATTACATCAAGTGGAGCTAGAGTAGCTTGGACTCTGCCTGGAGAATTGCCTTTGAATTATAATTACGAGGTTAGAACTTCAGGTGTGCCAGGAGAAGCAGTAGGGCTTGTTGCATCTGGTGTTTTAGCATCAAATACATCATTTATAGATCTTACAGGGTTGAGTAATTCTACGGAGTACACTTTCTATATAAGATCAAATTGTGAGGATCTTTCAACACCGTGGATTCCTGTTACATTTACAACATTGTGTGATTATATCCCATTGACAAATGTACAAGGCGCTTCAATTTGTGAGGCAGGACCTGTAACATTAACTGCACAAGCTACTGGAGCTACTGTAAAATGGTATACATCTGCAACGGCAACAAATCCTGTTCATACAGGGGAAACATATAGTATTGCTAATTTAACTGCAACTACTTCATATTGGGTAGAGTCTTATATTGGTGTTGGATGTGTATCACCACGTCAAGAGGTTGTAGCATTATTACATCCACAAATTCAATCACAAGATTTGCAAGATGTGTATGTGGTTTGTTCTAGTTATATTCAAGAGTTGAATCTTAATACGGCAGCTGAAATTGCAGTAACTTGGAGTCCTATGACAGATTTGTATATGGATGCGACAGCAGTGACTCCTTATGATGGAAGTAGTGTGAATAAAGTGTACTTTAAGGCTTCTAATACAGGAGTTTCAAATGCTTACACTGCTACGATGGTTAATACTCAAACAAATTGTCAAAAACAAGAGCAGTTCCAGATAGATGTTCCTCAAGTAGGTTTACCTGTAGCTGAAGCATCTTATGCATTTTGTACAGAAACATTAGTAGCTGATATTCCCGTGACTGTGTCAGCAGGTACTGCGGTTTGGTATACAAGTATGACAAGTATGACTCCAATTACAGCTATAGGACAGTCTGGTACATATTATGTTGGTAATGAGAATGCAGGATGTTATTCAGGGCGTGTTCCAGTAGAAATATCTATAGCAAATCATCAATCTCCATCAGTAACACAAACACAGATATTTTGTGGTGGGGGAACTGTAGCAGATTTACAAGCGTTTTCAGTACAAGGACATCCATTTGTATGGTATACAAGTGCAAGTTCAACAACTCCTTTAGCTACTACAGAAGCGTTAGTAACAGGAACATACTATGTTGCAGAGGTAATAGGAGGATGTGAATCACAACGCAGAGCTGTTTCAGTACGCGTAGTAAGTACAGCTGCTCCATCGTTGTCTTCTCAAGTAGTTTGTCAAGGAACAAAAATTGGAGACGTAGTATTGTCTCAAACACAAGGAATTTCATTTAAGTGGTATGCATCAGCAACAGCTACAACGGAACTTCCTGCAAATACAGTATTAACAACTCAAACGTATTATATCAGTAGAGTACAATTAGGATGTGAATCGCAAAGAGCTGCAATTCCAGTGTTGGTATCTCAACAACCAGCTGCTCCTACAGGAGATGCTTCTCAATCATTTGAAGTAGTTTCAGGACAATTGGTATATATTTACGATATCCAAACAGCAGAAACTGGAGTTGTGTGGTATTCATCAGCAGCAGATGCAGCAGCAGGAGTAAATCCATTACCTAATACGCATCCTCTATCAGATGGTGTTACATATTATGGTGTGTTGTATTCAGCAAACGGATGTGTTGGATTGCCTTTAGCGGTAACTGTAACAATAACATTGTCATCAGACTCTTTTGAACTTTCTTCATTGAAATATTATCCGAACCCAATAGTTGATAAATTAACTATTTCATACAAGGAAAATGTAGATAAAGTGACTGTTTACAACATGTTAGGACAGGTTGTTCGCGAAGTTAATGCAAATGCAACACAAGTTGAAGTAGATATGAATGGATTGAGTTCTGGTAAGTATATTGTTCAGATAACAATTGGAAATCAATCGCATACAATACATGTATTGAAAAAATAAATGAGTGTTTATTAATAATAGATAAGGCAGAACTCCGTTCTGCCTTATTTTTTTGTTATAAGAAATAAAAAAATAGTAAATAATTTCCTCATTTAGCAATGATGTCTTATTTTTGCTAAATGCCATAATGTTGGTTTGAAAAAAGCTAAACCTTTAATTAATAACGGTTAATAAAATGAAAGAAATTACAAAAGAAGTATATCTTAAGTGGTATGAAGATATGTTGTTCTGGAGAAAATTCGAGGACAAGTTAGCTGCATTGTACATTCAGCAAAAAGTAAGAGGATTTTTACACTTGTATAATGGACAAGAAGCAGTATTAGCTGGAGCATTACATGCGATGGATTTATCAAAAGATAAAATGATTACTGCATATAGAAATCACGTTCAACCAATCGGAATGGGAGTTGATCCACGAAGAGTAATGGCAGAATTGTTAGGAAAAGGAACTGGAACATCTCAAGGTTTAGGTGGTTCTATGCATATTTTTTCTAAAGAACACGGATTTTACGGAGGTCACGGAATTGTTGGAGGACAAATTCCACTAGGAGCAGGTATTGCTTTTGCAGAAAAATATAAAGGAACTGGAGGTGTAGCACTTACATATTTTGGCGATGGAGCAGCACGTCAAGGGTCATTACATGAGGCATTTAATATGGCAATGTTGTGGAAACTACCAGTAGTGTTTATCTGTGAAAATAATGGATATGCTATGGGAACTTCTGTAGAGAGAACAGCAAATCATACGGATGTTTGGAAATTAGGTTTAGGGTATGAAATGCCTAGCTATGCTGTTGATGCTATGAATCCAGTAAAAGTAGCTGAGGCTATGTACGATGCTATTGAAAGAGCAAGAAGAGGTGACGGACCAACTTTCTTAGAAATGAAAACATATAGATATAGAGGACACTCTATGTCGGATGCACAACATTATCGTACAAAAGAAGAAGTAGAAGAATATAAGAAAATAGACCCAATAATTCAGGTTTTAGACGTAATCAAAGAAAATGGTTGGGCTACTGACGAAGAAATTGAGGTGATTGATAATAGAGTAAAAGATCTAGTTGCTGAGTGCGAAAAATTTGCTGAAGAGTCACCATATCCAGATAAAAATGTAATGTACGACGTAGTTTACGAACAAAAAGATTACCCATTCATTCCACATAAATTATAGTTATGGCAGAAATTATTACAATGCCACGTTTGAGCGATACCATGACAGAAGGTACTGTGGCGACGTGGTTGAAAAAAGTAGGAGATAAAATTTCAGAAGGAGATATCCTTGCCGAAATTGAAACAGATAAAGCAACAATGGAATTTGAATCATTCCATGCAGGAACTTTGTTGTATATTGGAGTTGAAGAAGGAAATACCGCACCAGTAGATAGTGTATTAGCTATTATAGGTAGTGAAGGAGAGGATTATTCTGCATTGCTTTCTGGCGAAAAATCTGTGATTTCAAAAGAAGTAAGTGAAGAAAAAAACTTAAATGAAGAAATTGCTTCAGTTGCGGAAGTTGAAATTCCTAAAGGTGTTCATATAGTAACAATGCCACGTTTGAGTGATACCATGACAGAAGGTACAGTGGCAACGTGGTTGAAAAAAGTAGGAGATAAAATTTCAGAAGGAGATATTCTTGCTGAAATAGAAACAGATAAAGCGACAATGGAATTTGAATCGTTTTATTCTGGAACTTTATTACACATTGGTATCCAAGAAGGACAAACGGCACCAGTAGATAGTGTGTTGGCTATTTTAGGTCCTGAAGGAACGGATGTTTCGGCAGTATTATCAGGAGGAATTTCAGCAAAATCAGAAACTTCAAAAGTAGAAGAAAAAACAAAAGTAGAAGAAGCTAAATCTACAGCAGTAGTAGCAGATACAAAGACTTCGGGAAGAATTTTTATATCGCCTTTAGCTAAAAAAATAGCAGAAGATAAAGGAATAGATTTATCTCAAATAAAAGGTTCTGGTGAAAATGGAAGAATAGTGAAGAGTGATGTAGAAAACTTTACACCTTCTGTTTCTAGTGCTATAGTAGATACAAAATCAGTAGCAACTACAGTGGCAACACCAATTACAGTTTCTAAAGAAGCTGAAATAGTGAAAAATTCTCAAATGAGAAAAACTATTGCTC
The DNA here is from genome assembly GCA_041785575.1 of Flavobacterium sp. GTDB lineage: Bacteria > Bacteroidota > Bacteroidia > Flavobacteriales > Flavobacteriaceae > Flavobacterium. The sequence goes on along the minus strand of JBHBEQ010000148.1, from coordinate 6,905 downwards.
GTAGATTGTCAGAATCTAAATTCTCTGCACCTCATTACTACTTGACAATTGAGATTAATATGGATAACGCTATCCAATCAAGAACTTTGATTAATGCATTACCAGATACAAAAGTGTCTTTTAATGATATGGTAGTAAAGGCTTGTGCAATGGCATTAATAAGACATCCAAAAGTTAATTCTCAATGGACAGATGATGCTACAATTTACAACAAACACGTAAATATAGGAGTAGCAGTAGCTGTTGAAGATGGGTTAGTAGTCCCTGTAGTAAATAATACAAATGAGTTGAGTTTGATGCAAATTGGCTCTGCAATTAAAGATTTAGCAGGTAAAGCAAGAAGCAAAAAATTACAACCTAAAGAGATGGAAGGTTCTACCTTTACAGTTTCAAACTTAGGAATGTTTGGAATTGAAGAATTTACGTCGATTATCAATCAACCTAATTCAGCTATCTTATCAGTAGGAGCAATCATTGAAAAACCTGTGGTAAAAGATGGTCACATTGTGGTAGGAAATACAATGAAAGTTACTTTGGCTTGTGACCACCGTACAATAGATGGAGCAACAGGAGCTGAATTTTTACAAACCTTGAAACATTTTATCGAAAATCCAGTTACAATGTTAGCTTAGGTTTCGATTTATAATAGATAATTAACCCGTTTTGAATTTTTTCGAAACGGGTTTTGTATTTTTGTAAAAAAAATAGATGAAATATTTTTATATAATTTTCTTATTAATTTTAGGAGCTTGTAAGTCTGTAATTCAGCAACCAATGGGTATGGAGCAATCAGTTGCATATCTATCATCTGATGAATTATTTGGTCGTAAACCAGGAACTGAAGGAATTGAAAAAGCAGCTATATTTCTTGAAAATCAATTAAAAAATTCACATATAAAACCCTATTTTAAGTCGTATAGAGATACGTTGTCTGATAATAAGGAATACTATAATATCGTAGGAGAAATAAAAGGAAGGAATTCCAAATTAAAAAAAGAATACGTCGTTTTAGGTGCTCATTACGACCATTTGGGTTATTTCAACTTTTCTGATAATAAAGATGGTATATATAATGGAGCAAATGACAATGCTTCTGGTGTAGCAGTAATTTCAGAAATAGCAAGAAAGATTGCTTTAGATAAAAAAAATAAGCGAAGTGTATTGGTAGTTTTTTTTACTGCAGAAGAGATGGGACTTCTTGGGTCGGAACATTTAGCTAAAAAATTAAAAGCAACTGGTGTAAATGTGGTTATGATGCTCAATATAGATATGATAGGTGTGCCAATGCAAAACGATTATAAAGTCTTTATTACAGGTGATTCAAAGTCAAATATGGGTGAGAAATTAAATTCGTATGTTTCTACTCCTTTTATAGAAGAAGGTGGTAAAGGGGATATGTTCTTTTCAATGTCAGACAACTTTCCCTTTTATGTGGAATTTAATATCCCAGCACATACTATTTCTTCATTTTATTTTAGCAATTACAAATATTACCACAATGTCAAAGATGAATTTAAAGAATTAAATATTCCGTTTATGAAGGATGTAACAAACGATTTGTATATTGCCATTTCTAAAATGATTAATGCCAACGATATAAAAATAAACTAATGATGAAAAATATAGTAATTACAGGTACAAGTAGAGGAATCGGATTAGAGTTGGTTCGATTGTTTGTTTCAGAAGGACATAGAGTAATTGCACTTTCAAGAAAGAGCCACGAAAGTTTTTCTAAGTTAGATAATGTGATTTTTATTCCTACCGATTTAAGTGATTCGACCTCTATTCAAAATGCAGGAAAAGAAATTTTGGAAGTTTTTGATAAGGTAGATATCATAGTGCATAACGCGGGAACATTGATAAATAAACCATTTGAAAACATTACTTTTGGAGATTTCGAATATGTGTATAGAGTAAATGTTTTTGGAGTAGCAGAATTGAATCGAGTGTTAATGCCTGTAATGTCGGAAGGTTCTCATGTTGTAACCATAAGTAGTATGGGAGGGGTTCAAGGGAGTATGAAGTTTCCAGGTTTAGCGGCATATAGTTCAAGCAAAGCAGCTGTTATCACACTTACTGAGCTATTGGCAGAAGAATATAAAGATAAAGGTATTTCGTTTAATGTATTAGCTTTAGGAGCAGTGCAAACAGAAATGTTAGAAGAGGCTTTTCCTGGATATATAGCACCTTTACAAGCGATTGAAATGGCTGCTTATATCAAAGATTTTGCCCTTACTGGTGATAGATATTTCAATGGAAAGTTACTACAGGTTTCATCTACAACGCCGTAATTAGATAGTTAATTTCAATAAAATTTATTTAGAATAGTATTTATTATCGATGAACGATATATTATCAAAATATTTGCCTGAAAATGCAGTTGAGCGAGTCTTTGGATTGATAAAGCAGCACAATGTGCATCTCAAAATTGTCAATGAGAGAGCTACACGTCATGGAGATTATCGAAGAACGTATGGTGGAAAACATATAATTACAGTCAATTCAAGTCTGAATAAATATCGTTTTTTAATTACATTGATACACGAAATTGCACACTTAGTGGCTTTTGAGAAATACGGAACCAATATCAAACCTCATGGAAGTGAATGGAAATACACTTTTAAGGTCTTAATGGTACCTTTTATTAATACAAGTGTTTTTCCAGATTCTATGATACGTGTGGTGGCGAAACACTTTATTAATCCTAAGGCTAGTAGTGATACGGATGCGGTACTATCAATGGCATTGCAAAAATATGACTTTAAAGAAAAATACGTGGGTAAAAACTTCTTGAACGACCTGCCTCAAGGATGTTATTTCAGGATAAAGGATGGACGTGTTTTTCAAAAGGGGAGTCTAATAGTCAAACGTTATAAATGTATGGAAGTAAAGACACAAAATCTTTATTTCTTCAAACCAAATGCAGTAGTAGAGTTGGTGAAATTATAAGTTTTGTAAAATTGTAATAAAAGCAGAAAACACTTTCTCTTTGTTTTCACTTGTATAATCTTCAGAGATATAGTTGATGTTTTCGGAAATAGGTAATTCGTTTGATGTAACAGAATCAAATGTGTGGTAGTGAAATTCTTTTTTGAATTGTTCGAATAAAAACTCTATATCTCCTTTGATAATTTGTTGATTGTTTTTAAAGTTAAAGTATATCTTACTTTTTACAAAATCCAAATCATATTCAGGGATGGTTATTTTGCTTACGTTTAAAGCGGGTAAAACATCAAAATCTTGAAAGTTTTGTCTTGTTGCAACATTTACATTATCAAGATGAAACAGTTTGTGTTCGTTTTTAGTAAGAAGCTGTTCTAAGAGTTCTTGATACAACTTCTTATCCAATGTTTTGTTTTTTAATTGTTTTTTGTAATTTTTTACAATATCTCCATATCCTAATTTTAGGAGTTTTTTTTCTGTAGAAGATAAAAATAAGTCGAAAATAGACATTATTTTGAATTTTGTAAATTAAACCTTCTTATTTCTTTCAACAATTCAGACGAATACACAAAGTCTACAATATCTTCGTGATTTGTTTTCATAATTTCTTTATTGGTACCTTCCCAAACCAATTTTCCATTTTTAAGAAAAACGATATGTTCTCCAATTTCTAATACCGAGTTCATATCATGGGTATTGATTACTGTAGTGATATTGTATTCTTTTGTAATTTCTTGAATCAACGTGTCGATGATAATAGCCGTTTTAGGGTCGAGACCAGAGTTTGGTTCGTCGCAAAATAAATATCTTGGATTATTAACGATTGCTCTTGCAATAGCTACACGTTTCTGCATTCCTCCAGAAATTTCTGAAGGCATTTTTTTATTAGCATCGATTAAATTAACACGCTCAATTACTTCTTGAACACGCAAATGAATTTCTTTTTGAGATTTTTTAGTAAACATTTTTAAGGGGAAAGCAATATTCTCCTCTACATTCATAGAATCGAAGAGAGCACTACCTTGAAAAACCATACCTATTTCTGTTCTCAAATCTCTTTTTTCGTTAGGAGTAAGTTTAGAATACGTACGTCCATCAAATATAATTTCGCCACTATCAGGAGAGTGTATACCTAATAACGTTTTAAGCATAACAGTTTTTCCTGAACCAGATTGTCCGATAATAAGATTAGTCTTTCCAGCTTCATAAGTGGTAGAAATGCCATTCAGTACTACTTTATCACCGAATGATTTTACTATATTTTTTACTTCTATCATTAGGTTAATAGAATTTGAGTTAGAATATAATTTGCAATGATAATGGTTACACTTGTCCAAACAAACGATTTTGTAGAAGCTTTACCAACTTCTAGTGCACCTCCATTCATATAATATCCAAAATATGATGGTACTGTAGCGAGTATTAATCCAAAAATAGCAGATTTTGTAAATGCATAAAATACGTGGAATGGATTGAAATCATCCTGAAGACCTAGAATGAATTCTTCAGGTGATAAATACCCTCCAAAAGAGCCAGCAATATACCCTCCAAAAACACCTACAAACATACTTATTGTAATTAAAAATGGATAAGTCAGAGAAGCGATGAGTTTTGGAAATACTAGGTAGTTTAAAGAGTTTATACCCATTACTTCAAGGGCATCAATTTGCTCTGTTACTTTCATAGTACCAATGCTTGATGTGATGTAAGACCCCATACGTCCTGCCATAATAATGGAAATAAAAGTAGGAGAAAATTCAAGTATAATAGATTGTCTAGCGGTAAATCCAATGAGGTATTTAGGAATTATAGGGTTGTTTAGATTCAAAGCTGTTTGAATCGTAACTACTGCACCTATGAAAAACGATAAAAACGCTACAATTCCGAGTGAACCAATAATAAGTTCGTCTATTTCTTTAAAAATAAGATTTCTCATAATGCTCCACTTTGTTGGACGTTTGAATATTTCGCCCATCATAATGAAGTATTTTCCAATATTCGTTAGCATTTTTAGCATAGTAAAGAGCTAAAATTTAGTGATTAATGTTTGTTTGTAGTAAATTTTTGTACAATCTTTAGTTGTTAGTGTTATAAAAAAATCCGTTTCTCAACGGATTTTTCTCGTATTATTTGGCAATGTTTACCGAACGAGTTTCACGTATAACTGTTACTTTTACTTGTCCAGGGTAAGTCATTTCGGTTTGTATCTTTTGTGAAATTTCAAAGGATAGGTTAGCTGCCATTTCATCGTTTACTTTTTCACAATCTACAATAACTCGTAATTCTCTACCAGCTTGGATTGCATAAGCGTTTTTAATTCCTTCAAATCCGTATGCGATTCCTTCAAGGTCTTTTAATCTTTGGATATAAGAGTCTAATACTTGTCTTCTAGCACCTGGTCTAGCACCAGAAATAGCATCACAAACCTGAACAATTGGTGAGATAAGAGATGTCATTTCAATTTCATCGTGGTGTGCACCAATTGCGTTGCAAACTTCTGGTTTTTCACCATATTTTTCAGCCCATTGCATACCTAGTAAAGCATGTGGTAAATCGCTTTCTGTTTCAGGAACTTTTCCTATATCGTGTAATAGACCAGCGCGTTTAGCAAGTTTTACGTTTAATCCAAGTTCAGCTGCCATTATTCCACAAAGTTTAGCAACTTCTCTTGAGTGGTGTAATAAGTTTTGTCCGTAAGAAGAACGGTATTTCATTCTACCAACAATTTTGATAAGCTCAGGGTGTAGTCCGTGGATACCTAAATCGATAATAGTTCTTTTACCATTTTCTATAATTTCCTCTTCGATTTGTTTAGTAGTTTTAGCAACAACTTCTTCAATTCTTGCAGGGTGGATACGTCCGTCAGTAACTAATCTGTGCAGAGAAAGACGAGCGATTTCTCTTCTAACTGGGTCAAAGCAAGATAAAATGATAGCTTCAGGAGTGTCGTCAACGATAATTTCAACACCTGTTGCTGCTTCTAAAGCACGGATATTTCTACCTTCACGTCCGATGATTCTACCTTTTACATCATCAGATTCAATGTTGAAAACAGAAACGCAGTTTTCGATAGCTTCTTCTGTTCCAACTCTTTGAATAGTGTTTATAATTATTTTTTTAGCTTCTTGTTGAGCCGTCATTTTAGCTTCTTCAAGAGTATCTTGAATATGTGCCATTGCAGAAGTTTTAGCTTCTGCTTTCAAACTTTCAATAAGTTGAGATTTTGCTTCATCTGCAGAAAGACCAGCGATTGATTCAAGTTTTTCTACTTGATGTTTGTGCATTTTTTCAATTTCTTCTGTACGTTTTTCAATTGTATGAAGTTTGTTTTCGTATTCTTGAATTAAACGTTCGCTTTCTTCGTTCGCTTTTTTTGTACGAGATAATTCGTTAGAAATTTGAGATTCTTTATCTCTAGTGCGTTTTTCAGCTTCAGCCATTTTCTTTTCACGAGATAAAATAACTTGTTCGTGCTCAGCTTTCAACTCAATGAATTTTTCTTTAGCTTGTAAAATTTTGTCTTTCTTAATGGCTTCTCCCTCAGCTTTTGCGTCTTTAAGGATGGTTTTCGCTTCGTTTTTTGCATTTTTAATTATCGATGAAGCATTGTTTTTTTCTAAATATTTTGCGATAGCAAAACCTATAGAAGCCCCAATGATAATTGCCGAAATGATAAAAATTATTGTTCCTGTTTCCATAAAATTAATTAAATTAAAAAGCTCACATTAGGGAGTTGTATAAACTCGAATAGACAAGTTTTGAGCTATCTTGCTGTTCAAGCTTCCATTGCTGGCTTGCTTTAGTAGCAACGGTTCACTCATTCTAATTTGTTAGTGTTGAGTTTATCAAACTATTCCAATGTGAGCAGTGTTTTTGTCAGTATTACTGACCTATATATTTTCAAGGAAACGGTCTAAAGTGTTGTTTAATTCAGTTAATCTTTCAATAGCATCATTTTCATT
>JBHBEQ010000147.1:0-4987 GCA_041785575.1 Flavobacterium sp. | reverse complement strand
GCATTCATGCCACAAACGACGGAACAAAAATCTATTGTGTGCAATATGTAGGTACCGATGGAGGACAAATGGATGAATATAAAGTGCAAGGTGGCGGACAATTTGGATACACTGCCGGTGCTAATCTCTCTCAATATGTAGGAAACACTCCGCGTTGGCATAAATTGTATGACAACGACAAAACAGGAATTGCTGTAAATGTAACTACTCCAACAGCCAATAACATCAATCCAGACACAAAAGAAGTTGACCCAACTATCCCGTTTAAATACTATAGAGGAAAAGCAACGGTGTTGTCTATGAACCTTGCTAATGTAGCAATTAATGGATATAAAACATACGAATTGCCTCTTGCGGAAGCAGAAGAATTACAAGGACACCACATTTTTCGTTTAGATTCTCCAGTACTTAATAAAAAAGGAGATAAATTAATTATAGGTACGTGGATGCGCAAAACCAATCCAGCTACCGGACAAAATGAAACAGGTTTCCAACGTCTTTACTCAAAATCTGTAGTTGTTGATTTCCCAAGTCTTAACAATCCTAAAATTATTACTTCACAAGTAGGTGATGGAGATACCACAGGATTCCGTTCGCAAGTAGCCTATTTGGCAGAAGATGGTTATATCTATCAAGCTACTCAAAGAGGTACAAGTGCTCACATTCTTCGCATCAATGAAGATAATGCATACGACAATTCGTATGTATTTAGTTTAGACGAAGCCTTAGGAGTAACCGGAACCTATGTGGATGCTTGGAGATACGTAAGCGATAGATATGCTTATGTGCTATATACTTATAAAAATGCACCACACGGATATGTAGCAAAGGTAGACTTACAAGCTAAAACTGCTGTAAATGTAGATTTACCTTATGTTTCAGGGGTTGATTTTACACAATATCAAGGATTTGTGGTAAGAAATGGCGAATTGTATATGACGTTTTCTCCTACGGGAGTAGATGGAAATGTGTATATACTAAATCCGAAAGAAAACACCGTAACAAAAGGTGCTAAATTGAAAAATGTTACAGGAAATCACTTTATTGGAGTTTTCTAAAATGTAGTACTAAATACAAAGCATACAAAAGTCGCCTTACACATTCGAGGCGGCTTTTCTTTTTTTTGAAGGTACACGCTTAGCGTTTGTCTGCAATTCCAAATTCTACCCCACTTTGGTTGAGCAAATTAGTTCATTTACAATATGTATAGATTTGATATGAAAAGATGTAAAATACCGAACGCTTTCACTAATCTTTGAATAGTTGTTTTTATGTTGAATAATCGTTTTTGGCTGATTATTGCATGGTTATGTAAATTAGTATTTGTCCAAAAGGAAAATAGTTTTATTTTTGCCACCAGTAATTTAAAAACCTATTTAATATGAAAAGTAAAGTTTTATCTGCTTTAGCAGTAGCAATTTTATTTCCTTTTATCTATGGGTGTAACGATGATTCATTATTAAATGAAAACAAAAGTGAAGCAATTATTTTAGAAGAAAATTCTGGAACCGTAGAATTTGACAATTTCTTTTCAAGAAAAAAGGAAATTGCAATGAAAGATTTTTCTGAAGCACTTTTACAAATTATTTCAGAGAATAGTGAAGTGAGAGCTTTAATTAAATCGGAAGCTCTTAAAATGTTTAATAAAGATACAGAGGTTCTGGCATTACATTTACTTGAACAAGATGTTAAAGGACAATCTTTATATCAATTGTTTGAAAGTAATTTAAAAGGAAAAACATCGTTAAAAGAAATTTTTCAAATACTACCTACTTTAACTATTTTAGTACCAGAACTACCAGAAGATAGTTTTTCTGCAAAAAAATGGGATACAAATTTTCAAGTTCCAAATATTGCAATTCGTACAGAAATATCTAATGACACACCTGTTATTGGTATGGTTAATAATAAAATAGAATTTGATGTAATTCCTTCTGATGAGATTCCTGGAGATCCTATTTTAGTTGTTAAGACCAATGAAAGGGTTGTTTCTTCTCAAGATGCAAACTTTTCTCAGTTAAAAACAAAAGAAGTGTTTAGCTCTCGATTAATGGGTATGTCTTTTAAATTTTTAGACAATGCATTTGACCCTTTTTTCGTTGGCGTAACAGGTGATTTCACGAAAAGAAATAAAATACACGAAGCTTTTTATATAACGAGTAATTCAGATACTTGGCAGAGAGATCATATTTATTATGGAATAAACTCTACAAATCTGAGAGGAACTTATGATTACAACTACAAGGAATGTATAACATCTATACAACCAGTAGCACACAATGGAAATGCATACGGAGCCTATGTAAAAATATCTGATCACATCAATGATCCTTCTTATAATCCTACTCTAAATGCAAAAAATAATTTTACACACTGGACAGATGGAGGATTTGAGTTTGTTGTACATATAATGGTTAATACACCAGATGGTCCATTAGTAGGTGATACTAAAAAAAGTATTGTTGTAGCTCCTCAAGATATTTTTGAATTAGAATATACACATTATACAAAAAGTTCGTGGGTTTTATGGAGAAAAAATTACTATAAACTGACTAAAATTAGTTCTAAAAATTATGAATGTTTAGCGGAAATATTTCATTGGAAATTAGATGAACTAAGCAGTAGTATAATATTTTCTTTAGAAGAATTTGATGGAGAAGAAAAGTACTATAAAAACATTTCTCACTCATCTAAAATTGCGACTAATTTTGAAGTAGATTCTAACTTAGGAGAAAAAGTGAAAGTAGGAAAAAGGTTTGGTGCAACAAATGGATTAATAAGAAACTATACACATCAAATCGAAACCACGAATCGTTCTGATGCTTTAGGAAATTTTATAGTAGAATTTGGAAATCCAACAATTGTTGGGGAAAACAAAAATTCAATTGGTGATTCAGCTTATAAGTATCATAAATATAGTACTGGAGTGATTGAGCTTACTGTTAGACCAGTTAAGTTAAAAAACTAATAGTTTAACACGTATATTTTACAATTTGTATATTATAGATATTATTAGATATTCTTAAAAATAGTTTATTATAAATAATTGAAAGATATAAAAAGATAATTTTTAGTTCAGTTCTTTATTTGTTTCTTTTGATAAAATGATGAGTTTATAGAACCTGATATTGAAGGAAGCTATTATTGGAGGATATGCGTATAACGTATTAAGAAATGGGAGATTTAAACTGCCATTGTTTAGGATAGTAGGAGCTGGAGTATTACAATAAATAAACAAACGTTTTACCAACGGTCTCAAATGTTTTTGAGGCCGTTTTTTTTGTAAGATATTAGAAGAAGAGGAGTTTAGTATATAGAAAAAATGGTATGGAGGAGAAACAAAAAAGCTGTCTATCCGACAGCTTTTTTAGATTTGTATAAAAAAGATTAATCAATTTCAGAAACCCTTACAGTATTTACCATACCTTTTTCGATAAGAGGCATAGAAGCGAGGTTTACGCTATAATCTCCTTTGGTAACATAGCCGTGTTCTTTAGCGATGAGGTTGATGTCTTCGATGGTGATGTCGGTGCTTTCGTATTTGTCGTAATAAAAGGCACGTACACCCCAAAGTAGGTTTAGTTGTGAGAGCATTCTACGATTTGAGGTAAAAGCCAAGATATGAGCATTTGGTCTCCAAGCGGATATTTGAAAAGCAGTATAACCAGAATTGGTAAGGGTGTTAATAATCTTAGCTTCGATATCGTTTGCAATGATAGTAGCGTGTCTGCACACAGCTTTGGTGATGTATCGTTTGGTTTTTATTTTTGGGTCTACAACAGGAATTTTAATGAGGTCGGAATTTTCCACGCTCATCACGATTTGGCTCATTTTTTCGATAACTTCCACCGGGTAATTTCCAACAGAAGTTTCCCCAGAGAGCATTACAGCATCGGCACCGTCCATTACAGAGTTTGCCACATCGTTTACTTCTGCACGAGTAGGAGATAGGCTTGTAATCATCGTTTCCATCATTTGCGTAGCGATGATTACAGGTATTCTGGCTTCTTTTGCTTTGCGTACAAGTTGTTTTTGAATTAGCGGAACTTCTTGTGCAGGTATTTCCACACCGAGGTCGCCTCGAGCTACCATCATACCGTCGCAGTGTTTTACGATATTGTCGATGTTTTCTACAGCTTCTGGTTTTTCAATTTTAGCAATGATAGGTATTTTATGCGGTGAATTTTCCTTAATCAAAAGGCGTAAATCTTCAAGATCTTCAGGAGTACGCACAAAAGAAAGGGCAATCCAATCCACTTCGAGTTGGATTGCAAATAGGGTGTCTCTGATATCTTTTTCAGTAAGAGCTGGTAGAGATACTTTGGTGTTTGGAAGGTTAACTCCTTTTTTAGATTTAAGTGGCCCACCTTGCATTACGATAGCTTTAACTTCGGATACTTTATCGGTTTCAAGCACCTTAAATAGAAGTTTACCATCGTCTAATAAGATGGTTTCCCCTGGATTAACGTCGTTTGCAAATTGTTTGTAGTTCATAAACACGCGATTCGCTGTGCCTAAAAACTCTTCGTTTGAAGAGGAAAAAGTAATGATGTCTCCTTTTTTAAGAACCACTTCTTCTTTCATCATCCCTACACGAAGTTTAGGACCTTGAAGGTCTGCAAGTATACTGGTGTTGTAGTGAAATTCGCGGTTGAGGTCTTTGATGATTTTTACTTTGTCTTCGATGTCAAAATAGTCGGCATGCGAAAAATTGATGCGAAAAACATTTACTCCAGCTTGTATCATTTGGTGAATGGTTTCTTTTGTACTACAAGCAGGGCCTAAAGTTGCTACTATTTTAGTCTTTTTTTTGAATAGCATATATTAAAATATTAAATTTTCAATGTGTTTTATAGAGTCGATATCCACTGGGAATACGCTGCTAATTAGTTTGTTTTGTTTTACTTGAATCGTGATAGTATCTTGATTGAAATAATTTTCGAGGTCATCTCTATACAAGAAAAAATCAATGTGTTTGTATTCTGGT
>JBHBEQ010000146.1:0-14268 GCA_041785575.1 Flavobacterium sp. | reverse complement strand
TCAAAGTCAATGTATGCTATACCGAATAGAATGACGATGCGAACCTTTAATATAAAAATGACATTAAGAATGTAATGACTTTTTTGTGTCAATCAAATAAAATGAGTATATTTGAATGTAAAATGAAAGAGATGAAATCAATCAAGTTATTATATATCTTATCAATGGTGGCAATGTTGGGTTCTTGTACAGAAAGTGTGAAAGAAAGTCCAAAGGTGATTTATCCCGAAGCATCTGCAGAACAAACAAAAACCTCCATTGTAGAGGAATCTGAACAAATAAAGGTGGCAGATTTACCAATTGTATTTCCAGGTACAGATTATTTACTATTTCCGTTAGGGGACGTAAGGGTTTATACATCAGGAAGTAAGTATGCGGGAAGTAGAACAAAAGAAGTTAGTTATACCATTTCAAATTACAACCATCCAGAAATTACAGGATACATTAGCAATGTGAAATTCCAGCACAAAGATTCTTTAAACTTTAATTCGCTAACTGAAGAAAATATTCAAATACAATCTATAACTTATTTAGACAAATTGACTTCTGAAACAAATGAGAAAATCCTAGTGTATGTTTTATACGACAAGGATACCAATAAAGATTCTATATGTGATGAAAAAGATATCAAATCGTTATATCTGTCACAAATAAATGGGACAAATTTTAAGAAGGTAACAGAAGAATATCACGAATTGGTAGATTGGAAGTATATAAAAGAAACGCATAAATTGTATTTCAGAACAGTAGAAGATATTAACAAAAATGGAGCTTTCGATAACCACGACAAAGTACACTATTATTATATAGATTTGTTAGACAAGAAGTGGGAATCAAAGGAGTATGAGCCTATCGTAATAGAACAAAATAATTAATTCAAAAAAAGTAAATTTACTAGATATGTCAAAAATTTTATTCCCGACGGATTTTTCAAAAACTGCAGAAAATGCTTTTATATACGCATTGAAAATGTGTGAAAAAATGAAAGCATCACTTGTAGTACTCAATACGTTTAATTTACCTATTCTTACAGGAGGTGTGCCTCCTCATTCTGTAGAAGAACTGGAACAAAATGCGAGTTTGACAGCTCTTGAAGATTTCAAAGAGCAAACGGCAAAACTCCGTCAGATTGCAGCGGAAAATGGTGTAGAACACCTCGATTTTGAATGTGTATTAGAAGAAGGTTCGCTTATTGAAGCAATTCAACAAATTGTGATTAAAGAGAATATTGATATGATGGTTATGGGAACCACAGGAAATTCAGGATTTGAAAATAAAATTTTTGGTTCGAATACCCTTCACGTAATGAATAATATCGATGTTCCTTTATTGGTAGTTCCTCACCATGCAAAATATGACGATGTAGATATTATTGGATTTACAAATGTATATGATGAAGAAGATTATTATGCTTTGAAAAACTTATTAGAAATTTCTAAAAAATTTCAAGCAGATATAAAAGTAGTTTATGTAAATGACGGAAAAAAACAAATTTCACCAGAGGTAAAGCAAAAGTGGAATGAAGAATTTGCTCAAGATTCTGTTTACTTTTTTGAAAAAGAAGGGAAAAATGTACCAAAAACACTCATGGAATTTGTTACAGCAGAAGGTGTAGATATAATGTGTGTAGTAGCTAGAAATAAAACATTTTTTCAGCGAATCTTTGAAACAAGCTTTACCGAAAAAATGATGTATCATCAGACAGTGCCATTGTTGGTATATAAAGAATAAGAAGTATTAGATAAATGTTTGAACACAGCACGAACTTTTTAGTTCGTGCTGTTTTTTTATGAGATAAAGTTAAAAAAAATAGTTATCTTAATTTAGAATATTTAAAAATAGTGTATATTTGCATCACTAAAAAAATATTAACATAAAATTAAATATTTTACAGATGAACAAAAAATACACTTTAGTAATGCTACTATTAGCAGCAGTAGCTTCTCAAGCACAAGAAACAAACACAAGAAATAATAGCGAAGAGATAGAAGAAATTGTGATACAATCGCAGTCAATCTTTCCTAATCAAGATGCGAATGAGAGAGCATCTTCACATTTTCATATAGGACAAAAAGAGTTGAAAAAATATAATTATACAGACCCTAATCGCGTGTTGATGGGTAAAAATGGTATTAGTGTAATAGAAGAAGACGGTTTTGGATTAAGACCTAATATCATCATTCGTGGTGCATCTTCATATAGAAGTTCAAGTATAAATTTGATGGAAGATGGAATATTAGCAGCGCCAGCTCCTTATTTGGCACCTGCAGCCTATTACTTTCCTACAATAGGTAGAATGTCAGGAATAGAAGTGTTGAAAAGTGCAGGTCAGATTTTATACGGACCGAATACAGTAGGAGGAAGTCTTAATATGATATCTACACAAATACCTCGTAATTTTTCAGGAAATATTCATTTGGGATATGGAAGTTTTGATACCAAAAATGTTCATTTCAATTTTGGTGATAGAATAGGAAAATTCGGATATCTTGTAGAATTTTACAATGGCTCATCGAGAGGATTTAAAAACCTTCCAAATGGAAAAGATACAGGTTTTAATGTAAATGATGGAGTGATTAAATTGTTGTATGACAATTCAGATGCTACAATTCCAAATAAGTTGCAATTTAAATTACAAACTTCTTCACAGTTAGACAACGAAACATACGTAGGTTTGACAAAAGAAGATTTCGAAAAAGACCCGTATCAAAGATATATAGGGTCAGAATTGGATTATATGAAAAACAATCATCGCCAATATGTACTCTCATATGAAATAAAACCAACGGAGAAATTGACTTTAAATTTTGATGTATATCACAATACATTTGGGAGAAATTGGCACAAGATTAATGATGTTTATGGAGGTGTAGATGCCGAAGGAAATACGAAATGGACAGGGCTTTCGTCAGCATTAAATAAAGGGAATGATTCGTCAGAGGTTCAGATTTTAAAAGGAACGTCAACAGAAGGTGATACGAGGTTGCGAATGAGAAATAACAACCGTACATATTATTCTCAAGGAATACAGATGAATGGAGATTATGAGGTAGTAAAAGACGGTAAATTGAGATTTGGTATTCGCTACCATAGAGAAGAAGAAGATAGATTTCAACATGATGAAATTTATAAAAGTTCTTCAAACGGACTTTCTTTAGTATCTGTTGGAGCTCCTGGTTCACAAGCTAATAGAGTTTCTACCGCCAATGCAACCTCTTCTTATGTGCAATATCAACATAAAGTGAATAGATGGACGATTACAGGAGGTTTGAGATATGAAAGTATATCTATGGAATCGACTACATTTGACAAAACAGATACAGATCGAATTGGTACAAATGCAAAAGAAGTATCAAACAAAACAAATGTTTTGATACCAGGAGTTTCAGTTTTGTATGCATATAATGATAAAGGAAATCTATTTGCAAGTGTTCATAAAGGATTTGCTCCAGCTGGGACAAAAGAAGGACAGAAAAACGAAAGTAGCTGGAATTACGAGCTAGGAACAAGATGGAAAGATAATTTTTTCGATGCAGAGGTTAGTGCTTATGTAAATAATTATAGCAATCTCTTAGGAGCTGATACAAATGCAGTAGGAGGTAATACAGGACAAGGAGACATGTTTAATGCCGGAGAAGTATTGATTAAAGGTGTTGAGGTATATGGAAAATACACAATCAAGGGGAAAGATAGTTCAGTGAACTTTCCAATCTCTTTGAATTATACTTATTTTCATTCGTCATTTAAGAAAGATTATCAATCGGATGCAGGAGCAGCATACGGTAACGTGAAAAAAGGAGATGAATTGCCATATATCCCTAATCATTTATTAACATTAGAAGCAGGAGTAAATGCAGATAAATTTAGTTTTAGTGTAATTGGTAGATACAGGGGAGATGTAAGAAATAAAGCAGGACAAGGGACTATTAACGAAAGTGATTTGATACCGAGTGTGTTTTTAGTAGATGCAGTTGCGAGATACCAAATTACACCAAGCACTAATTTCTTTGTCAATGGAAACAACTTATTAAACAAAAAATATTTAGCAACGCTGAACCCTGCTGGATACAGACCAGGAATGCCTCTTTTTGTTTCAGTTGGAGCAAATGTGAAATTTTAAACAATAAGTAGAATATAAACTACAGAATGTTTCATAATATAGTTATATCCTTATCTACAGCACGAACTAAAATGTTCGTGCTGTATTTTTTATAAAAGAGAAAAGAATACATTTTGATATTCTATATCAATAAAAGTATAATATCTAATAATTGCTATATTTGCATTTTAAAAAAATAGAATAAACAGAATCTAAATATGAAAGCAGGAATCGTAGGACTACCAAATGTAGGTAAATCAACATTGTTTAATTGTTTATCCAACGCGAAAGCACAAAGTGCAAACTTTCCGTTTTGTACTATTGAACCAAATATAGGAGTGGTAAACGTGCCAGATCCACGTTTGCAAAAATTAGAAGAGTTGGTAAATCCAGAACGTGTATTGCCTGCAACAGTAGAAATTGTAGATATAGCTGGATTGGTAAAAGGTGCTAGCAAAGGAGAAGGATTAGGTAACCAATTTTTAGGAAATATCCGCGAATGTCATGCGATTATTCACGTGTTGCGTTGTTTTAACAACGATAATATCGTACACGTAGAAGGGAGTGTTAATCCTATTAGAGATAAAGAGACTATTGATATAGAGTTGCAACTCAAAGATTTAGAAACAGTAGAAAAGAGGCTGGAAAAAACGAAAAAAGCTGCAAAAACTGGAAACAAAGAAGCACAAGTAGAAACACAATTACTAGAGCGTATCAGAGAAAGCCTTTTGGCAGGAAAGTCGGCACGTTCTGTAGAACCTCAAAATCAAGACGAAGAAGAGTTGTTAGCTACTTTTCAATTAATTACGTCAAAGCCAATTCTTTATGTATGTAATGTAGACGAAACGGCAGCGGTAAATGGAAATGAATATGTAGAGCAAGTAAAAGAATTGGTAAGGAACGAAAACGCTGAAGTAATTGTATTGGCAGTAGCGACAGAAGCAGATATTACAGAGTTAGAAACGTATGAAGAACGTCAAATGTTTTTAGAAGATTTAGGATTAGAAGAGCCTGGAGTTTCAAAACTCATTAGGTCTGCATATAAATTATTGAATTTGCAAACATACTTTACTGCGGGAGTAAAAGAAGTTCGTGCTTGGACAATTCACAAGGGAGATACAGCTCCAAAAGCGGCAGGTGTGATCCATTCGGATTTTGAAAAAGGATTTATTAGAGCAGAAGTAATCGCTTATGAAGATTATGTAACCTATGGTTCAGAAGCAAAAGTAAAAGAAGCAGGAAAATTACGTGTAGAAGGTAAAGAATATGTAGTAAAAGATGGAGATGTAATGCACTTCCGTTTCAATGTATAGATGTAAAAAAAGAGCTGTTTAAAATATTTTAGACAGCTCTTTTTTTAGAAAATTTTGAAGAAATTACTTTTTTTTGTAAACTTGTCGTGAGAACAAAATATAATAGAGCAAAATATGAAAAAAAAATTACTACTGGCAGGAATCATTTGTTTAATGTTTTCGGAAGTTAAAGCACAAACAAATCCAGATAATCCCATCACAACGTCTGTGAAAGTTGGAGGTAATGTGTCTAACGTTTTTAATCAAGACCTGCAAAATTTTAAAATGGGATATCAAGTTTCTGGAGGTATAGAATTACCTTTGACCTATAAGAAAAGAGTGTCTTTAGAACTAGAATTGTTATATAGTTCTCTTGGATTTATGGGAAAAGAATACAAACAATACAACGTTGCTAGAGAATATACAGGGGTATTAAAACTAGAAGACGTAACACTTCACTATTTAAGTATTCCATTGACATTTAAAATATATGCAACTCCTAATTTATCATTCGACTTAGGAGGTCAGGTAGGACACTTAGTAGGAGCCGATGCCAAAAATTATGATTTCCACAAAGCAAATACCGTTAGAGAATACCTTAATTTAGCTCAAAATAATTTAGATAAATATTTGTTTGAAAATGGATATAGAAGTACAAAGGTAGAAGACTATTACGAATCTTTAGACTATGGAGTACATTTAGGAGCGACATATAATTTTGAAAATGGAATTTTCCTCAATGGAAGACTTTATTATGGATTACAAGATATTTATAAAAAAGATAACTCATTTTCAAAGTTGCCAATACCTGTAAAAGAAGCAGGAATGACCGACGAACAATATCAACAATTGGTGGATCCGATTATTTTTTTTAATAGCCAAATAAATTTCAATCCACTAAACAATGTGTCATTTCAATTGTCTGTAGGATATAGATTTTAGTTTGGTATAGAATTTGAATACAATAAATAGAACTAAACAAGAAAGAATATGAAAAAAGTAGTTTTAAGTTTATTAGCAATTGCTGCTGTTGGAGTAGCACAAGCACAAGAAGTGAAATTCGGACCTAAAGCAGGTGTAAATATCTCTAATATGTCTACTAGTTTTGATTATGATTCTAATGTGTCTTTTCACGTAGGAGCTGTAGTAGAAGCTAAAATAACAGATAAATTTTCAATTCAACCAGAGGTTTTATATTCCGTACAAGGTATAAAAGACGCAAGTATTGAATATGTAAGTGTACCTGTACTTGCAAAGTATTTTGTAATACCAGGTCTTTCAGTAGAAGTAGGACCTCAAGTTTCATTCTTAGCAAAAGCTGAAAAAGACGTATTAGGGTTGGTAACAGTTGATACAAAAGAATTGTACAACAGTGTAGATTTCGGACTTAATTTTGGTGTAGCTTATGACTTGCCTTCAGGACCATTCGTAAATGCTCGTTACAATTTAGGACTGACTGATGTTTATAAATCTAATATTTCATCTGCTAAACACGGAGTATTCCAAGTAGGTGTAGGATATAAGTTTTAAAAAAAATTAGTACCTTTAAGCCGCTCTATATGAGCGGTTTTTTTTTATGGTAAAAACAAGAAAATATTCATATTATATCAAACTTTTTAGAGATTATTTAAAATTAGAACGCGGTGTATCTGAGAATACACTCGAAGCATATTCTTTAGATTTGTTGAAATTTGAGTATTTTTTAAAAAAAGGTGGAGATGACGTAGATATATTACGTGTTAATGATGTAGAAATTCGTGAGTTTATCTATCAAATTTCTGACTTTTTATCTGCATCTTCACAAGCCAGAATAGTATCTTCACTCAAGAGTTTTTACGACTTTTTAGTATTGGAAAAATACGTAAGTACCAATCCAGTAGAATTTATAGAGCTACCGAAAAAAGCAAGAAAACTTCCAGAGGTTCTTTCGGAAAATGAAATAGATTTATTGTTGCAACAAATTGATGAGAATAAAGAAGAAGGAAAGCGTAATAAAGTGATGGTAGAGATGATGTATAGTTGTGGATTGCGTGTGTCAGAATTAGTTTCTTTGAAAATTTCAGATTTGTTTTTTGCTGAAGGATTTATTCGTGTTTTCGGTAAAGGAAATAAACATCGTTTTGTGCCAATAGCAGATTATACGATAGCGTTAATTGAAGATTATAGAAAAAATACACGCTCAAAATTACGCATAGATGCCAGTAGTTCAGATATATTGTTTTTAAATCGAAGAGGTAAGCAGTTAACAAGAGCAATGGTTTTTACTATTATAAAGCAATTGGCAAAATTGGCAAATATTACAAAGAATATAAGTCCGCATACTTTGAGGCATTCTTTTGCAACGCATTTACTCGAAAATGGAGCAGATTTGCGTTCGATTCAATTGATGTTAGGGCACGAATCTATAACAACCACGGAGATTTATTTACATATCGATCGCTCGAAGTTGGCTGAGGTAATAAACGAGTTTCACCCTTGGGCAAAATCAAATCGAACGTCTGAACTCACTTAATACAATAGCTGTTGCAGTTGCAACATTCAAACTTTCAGCACTTTGTGTGTTGCCAAATCTTGGAATAGTTATTTTATTAGGAACGATTTGTTTGATTTCATCAGAAATGCCATTTGCTTCATTCCCCATAATGATTAATCCTTCTTTAGGTAAAGTAGAATGATAAATGTTTTTGCCTTCAAGAAAAGTTCCAAAAATTGGCAAATCAGATGTTTGAATAAATTTTTTCAAATCGGTATATACAATATTTACACGAGAAATAGAGCCCATTGTAGCTTGAATAACTTTCGGATTATATACGTCTACAGTGTTTTCACTACAAAGCAAATGTTCGATACCATACCAATCGCATAAACGGATGATGGTGCCTAAATTTCCAGGATCTCGCACGTCATCAAGTGCTAAAATAAGACCATTAGTAGAGAGTTGGTGAGTTTTAGGCATTTTGAAAATAGCCAAGCAAGTGTTAGGAGTAGTTAATGAACTGATTTTTTTTAATTCACTTTCCGAAATAATCGTTTGTTTTTCTTGAGGGATTTTTACCGAAAGGCTTTTTGTGGTGTATAAATGTTCTAAAATTAAGTTTGATTGTAATAATTCTTCAACGCCTTTCACTCCTTCAACAAAAAATAGCTGATGTGTATTTCTATGTTTTTTTTGAGTTAAATTAGTGATAAATTTGATTTGATTTTTAGTAAGCATAAAAAGGTTGTAATTTTACAGACAATTTTGATTTAGTTTTGAAAAAGCACAGTACAAAAGTAATATTAATTCTTGTAATAATTAGTTTATTCTATTCGTGTACTCTCACAAAAAGAGTACCCGAAGGGAGATATTTATTGCAAAAGGCAGAAGTAGTCAAAAATGGAAAGAAAGAAAGTTCCGAAAGCATTATTAATTTGCTCTATCAAAAGCCCAATGGGAAAGTAGCAGGAGTTCCATTGCGATTGATGGTGTATAATATGGCAAAGGTAAATGGAGATTCTACATATCAGGCTTGGCTTCAGCGAAATTCAAATGTAGAAAAAAGATTGAATAGTATCCTTTCGTACAAGCAAACGCAAAGATTAGGAAAGTCATTTCTTGTATCCGGATTTAGCGAAATGTTAAAAAAATTAGGAGAAGCTCCTGTGGTATATGATGACTATAAGACACGTCGAACGGATTTGCGTTTGAAAAATTATTTTTTCAACAAGGGTTATTTTCAAACCAAAGTGAAAACTACGGTTGATACATCAATTAAAAAACGTGCAGAGGTTAAATATGAAATAGAAACAGGAAAGCCGTTTTTATTGGATAGTATTCAAGGGATAGTTGCATCATCAGATTTAAAAGGTCTTTACGAACGTAGTCGAAATTTTTCTCTACTTAAAACAGGAGCGCAATATGATGCTGATGTACTAGATAAAGAGCGCGATAGAATTACTAGTTTTTTCAGAAACAACGGGGCTTATGATTTTCAGAAAACATATATAAATTACGAAGTAGATACGCTCGAATATCCGTTTAAAGCGAAATTAGCTGTAAAAATAGATGATAAAAAAATAAAATCAGGAGATACGATTATTACCGAACCTTTCAAATTGTATGATATAAATAAAGTACGTTATTACGTATCTCATGATCCTTCGAAGTTAAAACAATTAAAAGATAGTGTTGTATATAGAAACATTGTCATATATAGTGATGGAAAATTAGACTATAAGCCTAAAACAATCACAGATGCCAATTTTATAGAGGCAAAAACAAAATTTAGTGATTTTACTCGTACTCGTACTTCTAGAGCACTTGGGAATCTTAAAGTCTTTAACTACCCTGTAATTGAATATGTCAATACACCAAATGACACTACAGGTAGGTTATTGGATGTAAATGTGTTATTGATACCTAAAAAGAAATTTGTTTTTTCACCTTCGATAGATGTCAGTCATTCCAATATCCAGCAAATGGGTATTGAAGGAGGTTTAGGGCTTACTTTTAGAAATGTATTCAAAGGTGCGGAATTACTTGATATCAACGTTAGAGGAAATATAGGGTCTTCTGCAAGTAAATATAGAAGTGACCAAAATAATTTTTTTGATATTTTGGAGTATGGAAGCAATGTGAAATTAACTTTTCCAAGATTTTTATTTTTATTTAAATCTGATAGGATAATTCCTAGGAGAATGTTGCCAACAACTGCATTTAGTTTAGGATTTTCAAGTCAAAAAAATATAGGATTAGACAAACAGAATTTATCCTCAACTTTTAATTATAGCTGGACACCTAGTAGGACACATAATTTCAGTTTTGACCTATTAAATTTACAATTTGTCCGAAATTTAAATCCAGACAATTATTTTAATGTTTATCGTTCGTCTTACAATACATTAAATCAGATAGCTCAAAATTCTAATGCAGGAACAGAGTATTTTGATGAAAATGGAAATTTAAGCATAGCCAATAGTGGGGCAAATCAATTCATAGAAGACGCATTATCTAGTTCTTCAACGATTGATTTGACTTCTAGTGAATTGCAAACCATTAGAAACATTGCACAAAGAAAAGAGCGATTGACAGAAAACAACCTTGTTCTTTCAGCAAGCTTGGTATATAATCATTCCACTCGTTTTAATTTGAATGATAATGAATTTTATTCTATTCGAACAAAAGTCGAATCTGCGGGGAATGTAATGTCTTTAATATCAAAAATTAATAACACAACAAGGGAAGATGGCACAAGAACTTTCCTAGACGTGGCATATTCTCAATACATAAAAGCCGAAGTGGACTATGTTAAATATTTTGATTTAGGAAATAAAAAAGTATTCGCGTTGAGAGCTTTTGGAGGGATAGCAATTCCGTATGGAAATTCTAACAGTATTCCTTTTTCACGAAGTTATTTTGCTGGAGGAACCAACGATAATAGAGCTTGGCAATCTTATCGTTTAGGTCCAGGTAGTAGTGGAGGAACTAATGACTATAATGAGGCGAATATGAAATTGGCTTTTAGTGGCGAATTTCGATTCAATGTAACAGGTCCTTGGAATTTAGGAGTGTTTGTCGATGCTGGAAATATATGGAATGTTTTAGATAACACGATTGATGAAACTATGATATTTACTGGATGGAAATCTTTGAAAGATTTGGCAGTAGGGAGTGGAGTGGGAGTGAGATATGATTTCAATTTCTTTTTGGTGAGATTAGACGTTGGATTTAAAACATATAATCCAGGAAAAGAGGTAAATCAACGTTGGTTTAGAGAGCTCAACTTGAGTAAAGCAGTATTTAATATAGGAATTAATTATCCTTTCTAACATTTTGTAAATAAAATTAAAGCAACTAAAAGCAAAATGCTCTAAAAATATTTATTATTTTTGTCAATCTAATGAAATAAGAAATATAACATAAGAACTATGAGTCACAATATTAAACCTGGAGTTGCAACTGGAGATCAAGTACAAGAAATTTTCAGATATGCAAAAGAAAAAGGATTTGCATTACCAGCAATCAATGTTACTACTTCATCAAACATCAATGGAGTAATGGAAACAGCAGCAAAATTAAATGCTCCTGTAATCATTCAGTTCTCTAATGGAGGTGGGGTGTATATGGCAGGAAAGGGATTGTCTAACGAAAACGAAAGAGCAGCAATTGCAGGATGTGTGTCTGGAGCTAAACACGTACACGAATTAGCAGAATTGTACGGAGCTACTGTAATTTTACACACAGACCATTGTGCAAAGAAACTACTTCCTTGGATTGATGGATTGTTAGACGAAAGTGAGAAATTTTTTGCTCAAACAGGTAAACCATTGTTTTCTTCACATATGATTGACTTGTCAGAAGAACCAATCGAGGAGAATTTAGAAATTTCTAAAAAATATTTAGAGAGAATGAGCAAAATGGGAATGACTTTAGAAATCGAATTAGGAATTACTGGAGGAGAAGAAGATGGAGTAGATAATTCTGATGTAGATTCATCTAAATTATATACTCAACCAGAAGAAGTTGCTTATGCATACGAAGAATTAATGAAAATATCTCCAAGATTTACCATTGCAGCTGCTTTTGGAAACGTACACGGAGTATATAAACCTGGAAATGTAAAACTAACACCAAAAATATTAGACAACTCACAAAAATTTGTAGAAGAGAAGTTTAAAACGGAGAAAAATCCAGTAAGTTTTGTTTTCCACGGAGGATCAGGTTCTACGTTAGAAGAAATTCGCGAAGCTATTTCTTACGGTGTAGTTAAAATGAATTTAGATACCGATCTTCAGTTCGCATTCACAGAAGGAACAAGAGATTATATCACAAAAAATATCGAATATTTAAAAACACAAATTGGAAATCCTGAAGGAGAAGACTTGCCAAATAAAAAGTATTACGATCCTCGTAAATGGTTAAGAGAGTCTGAGCTTACATTCAATAAGAGATTAGAACAAGCTTTCTCGGATTTAAACAACGTAAACACGTTGTAATAAAGTGAAATAATAATAAACAAATCAAACAATTACAATGGCTTGGTTTAAAAGAAAAGAAAAAGGAATCACAACACCTACTGAAGATAAAAAAGATATTCCAAAGGGGTTGTGGTACAAGTCGCCTACAGGAAAAATTGTAGATGCGGAGGAGCTTGAAAGAAATCTTTGGGTAAGTCCAGAAGATGATTATCACGTAAGAATTGGGAGTAAAGAATATTTTCAGGTATTATTTGATGATAATAAATACAAAGAATTATTCGAAAAATTAGAATCTGTAGATTCTTTAGAATTTGTCGATATTAAAAAATACAGCGACCGACTAAAAGAAGCTAAAGATAAAACGAAATTGAAAGATGCAGTACGCGTAGCAGTAGGAAAATCAAAAGGAGAAGATTTGGTTGTAGCAGCAATGGATTTTGCATTTATTGGAGGTTCTATGGGGTCTGTAGTAGGGGAAAAAATTGCTAGAGGAATTGATTATTCATTGAAGCATAAAATTCCTTTTATGATGATTTCAAAATCAGGAGGAGCTCGTATGATGGAGGCTGCTTTCTCGTTGATGCAAATGGCTAAAACCTCTGCAAAATTAGCTCAATTAGCAGATGCAGGAATTCCCTATATCTCTTTATGTACAGATCCAACAACAGGAGGTATATCGGCTTCTTTTGCTATGTTAGGAGATATTAATATTGCTGAACCAGGTGCTTTGATTGGTTTTGCAGGGCCGAGAGTAGTAAAAGATGCAACAGGTAAAGATTTACCTGATGGATTCCAAACATCTGAATTTTTGTTAGAGCACGGATTCTTAGATTTTATTGCACATAGAAAAGAATTGAAAAATAAAGTAAATCTTTATTTAGACCTCGTGTTGAACAGAAAAATAAGATAATGTTAAATAAATTATTTTCAACGAATATAAATTGAAATAGTTTTTTTAAAAATAAATAGCATTTTTTTGATATACAATAATATATTTCTACCTTTGTAGAGTATATACAAAAACCTGTAAAACATGTTTGAATTTCAACAGTACATCGCTTTTATAATCGGTATTACAATCCTTCTAATGGGATTCTGGTTATTGTTGTTTTTAGTAGGTACAGCAATATACTGGGCTACCGCAGGTGCTATTGACTTATATAAAGAAAATAAGGCAATACAAAAAGCAGAAGAACAACAACAATAAGTTGTAAATAAAAGTAACCGTCTCAATACTCGAGGCGGTTATTTTTTTAATGAGGTATTGGTTGGTATCCTGTACATATTGTTTTATAGATAAGTTTTTGAAAAATAAATTACCTTTGCTCCCAAAATGGAATATGCCAACCAATTACAGCATTACGGAAAAATTCGGGGCTAATCTTGCGGTATTGCTTGCTGAAAAAATTACACCGATATATCCTAATTTTGACCGTGAAAATTTTATACAAAATACAAAAAATAAGGTTGTTGGTCAATCGTATACACAACGCGTGGACATCATTGCCGAGTTGCTAAAAACTTATCTTCCTGCCGATTATAACAAGGCTTTGGCAATCTTATTGGCTATTTTGGACGAAGAAAATCCGAATCAAACGGGAATGTTTACCCATTACTATTGGATTTTGCCCATCGGGAAGTTTGTGCAAGAGTACGGCTTAGACCATTTCGATAGTTCTATCAAAGCTATTGAAGAGATAACCAAAAGAAACACGGGTGAATACGCTATTCGTCCATATATTCGGAAATATCCTACTGAAACCTTAAAAGTGATGAAATCGTGGGCAAAATCTCCTAATTTTCACTTACGCCGATTAGCCAGCGAAGGTCTGCGTCCGAAATTGCCTTGGGCGAGTAAGTTGGATACTTTTTTGCAAAATCCCACCCCTGTTTTCCAGATTTTGGAATTGCTCAAAGAAG
>JBHBEQ010000145.1:0-7006 GCA_041785575.1 Flavobacterium sp. | reverse complement strand
GATTTGTTCGTTTGTACCTCGTTTATATGATTATCACCCAGATGCAATTCCAGCACCTTACAACCATAGTAACATCGATTCAGATGAGGTGTTGTATTATGTAGATGGAGATTTTATGAGTAGAAATGATATCGAACCAGGTCATATTTCATTGCATCCGGCAGGTATTCCTCACGGACCACATCCAGGGGCAATGGAAAGAAGTATAGGGCAGGTAGATACACAAGAGTTAGCAGTAATGGTTGATACGTTCAAACCTTTAATGGTAACAGAAGATGCAATAAAAATCGCAGACGAACAATATTACCAATCTTGGTTGGATTAATATTGAAAAAGTGAAATACAAAAGAAACAACAATAATTACGGAATAAATATAGTCAAATTATGGCACAAGAATTAAAATCAGTAGAATACGGTCTAGAAAAAATTTTTGAAGGAGCTCAAGATTTCCTTCCGATTTTAGGAACTGATTACGTAGAATTTTATGTAGGAAACGCTAAGCAAGCGGCACATTTCTACAAAACGGCATTTGGTTTTCAATCAGAAGCATACGCAGGATTAGAAACAGGAGTAAGAGATAGAGCTTCTTATGTAGTAAAACAAGATAAAATTCGTATTGTATTGACTACAGCTTTGAACTCTGAATCTCCAATTGGAGAACATGTTAAAAAACACGGAGATGGTGTAAAAATAGTAGCACTTTGGGTTGAAGATGCACGTTCAGCATTTGAAGAAACTACAAAAAGAGGAGCTAAAGTTTATTTAGAGCCAACAGTGTTGTCTGATGAAAACGGAGAAGTAATCCAAGCAGGTATCTACGCTTATGGGGAGACGATTTTTATGTTTACTGAGCGCAAAAACTACAACGGTAAATTTTTACCAGGATACGTAGATTGGAAATCTGACTATAACCCAGAACCAGTTGGATTGAAATATATCGACCACATGGTAGGAAACGTAGGTTGGAACCAAATGAACGTTTGGGTAAAATGGTTTGAAGATGTTTTAGGATTTGTAAACTTCTTGTCTTTTGACGACAAACAAATTACAACAGAATATTCTGCCTTGATGTCTAAAGTAATGGCAAACGGAAACGGAAGAATTAAATTCCCTATTAACGAACCTGCAGAAGGTAAAAAACGTTCGCAAATTGAAGAATATTTAGATTTCTACGAAGGTGAAGGAGTACAACACATAGCTGTTGCTACAGATGATATCATCAAAACAGTATCTGCAATGAAAGCAAGAGGGGTTGAGTTCTTGTCTACTCCACCACAGGCGTATTATGATGCAATTCCTGAACGTTTGAAAGATCATATGTCTAAATTCAAAGAAGATATTAATGAATTACAAAAATTAGGTATTATGATTGATGCAGATGACGAAGGATATTTGTTACAAATCTTTACAAAACCAGTTGAAGATCGTCCAACATTGTTCTTTGAGGTAATCCAAAGAATGGGAGCTCGTGGATTTGGAGCAGGAAACTTCAAAGCTTTATTCGAATCTATCGAAAGAGAGCAAGAATTGAGAGGAACATTGTAATCAATGTTAAATAAAGGTTAAAAAACAAAGGGTTTTAAAAAACTAACAAAAAAATATTGCTACATTTGTGTAGCAAAAGAGTGAAGTACTTTGTTTTGAGTACAAATAAATTTTTCATAATTTATAGTTTTTTTGGTTGGTTAATAGAAATAAAGCCTAGTAATTTTACTAGGCTTTATTTTTTATTAGAGTAGAAAAACAATTTAGATATAAAAACCAGCTTTTAAGCTGGTTTTTTATATATTATTTTTTGAGGTTTTTTAGCATTGTTTCTGTCATTTTTTCTAAGTCAAATTCGTGAGTCCATCCCCAATCATTTCTTGCATTTTCGTCGTTGATACTACAAGGCCAAGAGTTCGCAATCTCTTGTCTGAAGTCGGGAGCGTAGCTAATAGCGAACCCTTCCTGTTGCTTAGCAATTTCGTTTGCGATTTCTTCAGGGCTAAAGCTAATGGCAGCCAAGTTGTATGAAGAGCGGATTTTAATGTTTTCCGCAGGTGCTTGCATAATATTGATTGTAGCTTTTATAGCATCGTCCATATACATCATAGGCAAAACGGTGTCTTTGTCTAAAAAAGAAGTATAACTGTTTTGCTCTACAGCTTTGTAGTAAATTTCTACAGCGTAATCAGTCGTTCCGCCACCTGGAGGTGTTTTCCAAGAAATAAGACCAGGATAGCGAATAGAACGTACATCAACATTGTATTTATTAAAATAGTATTCACACCAACGCTCACCTGTTTGTTTTGAAATTCCATATACAGTGGAAGGCTCCATTACTGTATATTGAGGAGTATTGTGTTTAGGAGTAGTAGGTCCGAAAACAGCGATACTCGAAGGCCAAAAAATCTTTGATATCTTCTTATTTTTAGCTAAATTAAGCACATTAAATAAGCTGTTCATGTTTAAGTCCCAACCTAAAGCAGGATTTTTTTCTGCAGTTGCAGAAAGCATAGCAGCCATTAAATAAACTTCATTAATTTCATATTTTTCAATAACGCTCTCGATTGCATTGTAATCAGTAGCATCTAAGATTTCAAAAGGACCAGTTTGAAAAACGTCTTGCTCTCCTTTGCGGATATCAGATGCAATTACGTGTTCTGTACCGTATATTTCTCGTAATTTTGCAGTGAGCTCTGTTCCAATTTGCCCACAAGCTCCTATGATAAGTATATTTGTCATAAACTATTTTTGTTTGTTTACAAAAGTAAAAATTACCTATAGATTCCCCAACAATATGTAGATAAATTTGCATAATAATAGAAGCAAAATGTTGTAAATGTTATAAAAGACACAAGAGATTGGGAAAATCTTTACTTCTATTAAATTAGATGCAATTTTTTTTAAAATAACAGAGCTCAATTTCAAAATTTGTACATTTGCTTTTTTAAGAAAAACAGATGAAAAATATATTCCTTATAAGTGTGTTGTGCTTGTTTTTTGTTGGATGTAAAAAAGAAGTAGTAGATATTACAGCAACAAACGAAAAACAGTTGAAACAACAAGATTCTCTTTTTCAGTTAGTAAATAAACAATGGGTATTTACCGAGCCTGTAGCAATAGACGAAGTGAAGTTTGATTTGAGAAATTGGAAAGAATGGAAAGATTTTCAAGATGAGATATTGTCAAAACCACTTACAAGTTTAAGTGCTTTTCGAAAAGAAGCATTAGATTTGGTAGTCTTGGGGGATGAATTAGAAAAGAGTATTCCTGAAAAGTATCAAAAAAAATCTATCTATTCTCGTGTTTCTTTATTGGTTACCCAATTGCATACATTAGAAATGTTTATGGAATTAGACGAAATACCGCACAAAGAGATTGCCGTAATTATTCCTAATATTAATAAAAGTATGCAGTCAATTGCTCGACAATTTGAAGAGATAGTTGAAAAGAAAAGAATACCATTAGAAGAAGGTGAGAGCGAATTGCGTCCAAAAATAAATGTCGAGAAAAAAGCAACGTTGCAAAACTTACCAAAAGAAGCGTTATGAAAATAAAAGATAGATACACACAATCTTCAAAGACTCAGCAAATGGTAAAAATGCTGAGTGAAGCACAAGCTAAAGTAGTGAGCAAAGGTCTTATTACTTCTGCTTGTTCTTTTCATTTAGAAGCTGTTTTTCGTCAATTACAACGTCCTTTTTTGTTGGTTTTCAACGATAAAGAAAAGGCAGCATATTATTTAAACGATTTAGAACAGTTGGTAAACAAAGAAGATGTTTTGTTTTATCCGAGTTCTTATCGCAGACCATACCAGATTGAAGAAACGGACAACGCTAATGTGTTGTTGAGAGCTGAGGTGCTCAATAGAATTAATTCTCGAAAAAAACCAGTTTTTATCGTTTCTTATACAGAAGCTTTGTTTGAAAAAGTAGTTACAAGAAAAGACTTAGACAAAAACACACTTAAATTAAAAATTGGAGATAACATAACGCTTGATTTTGTTAATGAAGTATTGTTTGAATATGAATTTAAACGAGTAGATTTTGTATCCGAGCCTGGAGAATTTTCTGTTAGAGGTGGAATTGTAGATGTTTTCTCTTTTTCCAACGACCAACCTTATCGAATCGAATTTTTCGGTAATGAAATCGATAGTATCCGTACTTTTGACATAGAAACACAACTTTCTATAGAATCGCAGAAAAACATCACTATAATCCCAAATGTAGCAAATCGATTTTTACAAGAAAACAGAGAGAGTTTTCTCGATTATATTTCGTCTCAAACCATACTAGTTTTAGAAAATACAGATGTTTTGGTTCAGAAGCTAGATAATCTAATGGACAAAGCAACAACCATCTTTGAATCATTAGACAAAAGTATAAAACACCTTACGCCAGAACAAATGTTTCTAAAGGGAAAAGAATTTGTAGATAAAGCAGAATTTTTTTCGATATTAGAATTAGAAGCAAGTGCTTATTTTGAAGGTAAGAAACAAATAGAATTTCATATAAAACCACAACCCCCATTTAATAAACAATTTGATTTATTAGTCGAAAATCTCAACGAAAACACAGAAATGGGGTATAAAAATATTTTAAGTTGTGCCAACGATGCACAAGCAAATCGTTTCCAAGATATTTTTGAAAATCTCAAAGAAGCCGAGAAAGTACAGGTTTTACAATACGAAACTTTGGTAATGCCACTTTATCAGGGATTTGTAGATCAAGAACAACAAATAGCCGTTTATACAGACCATCAAATTTTTGAAAGATATCACAAATTTTCAATAAAGAGTAGCCACAACAAAAAACAAACGATAACGTTAAAAGAGCTTACTACGCTGTCGGTTGGAGATTACGTTACACATATCGACCACGGAATTGGAAAATTTGGCGGATTGCAAAAAATACAAGTCGATGGGAAAACGCAAGAAGCCATAAAGTTGGTGTATGCAGATAACGATATCGTTTACGTAAGTATTCATTCGCTACACAAAATATCTAAATACAACGGAAAAGATGGAACTGTTCCGAAGATATATAAATTAGGTTCTAATGCGTGGAAAGCATTAACCCAAAAAACAAAAGCAAGAGTTAAACACATTGCATTTAATCTGATTCAACTCTATGCGAAAAGAAGATTAGAAAAAGGGTTTGCTTGTCAACCAGATAGTTATCTTCAAGCAGAGTTAGAAAGTTCGTTTATTTACGAAGATACACCAGATCAGAGTAAAGCAACAGCTGATGTAAAAGCAGATATGGAAAGTGATCGTCCTATGGATCGCTTGGTTTGTGGAGATGTAGGTTTTGGGAAAACAGAAGTAGCGATAAGAGCAGCCTTTAAAATGGTTGACAATGGCAAACAAGTGGCTGTATTGGTACCTACAACAATATTAGCTTTTCAGCATTATCGTACTTTTTCTGAACGTTTAAAAGATATGCCAGTAAAAGTTGCTTACCTCAACCGTTTTAAAACCGCAAAACAAAAGGCGGAAATTTTAAAAGAACTAGAGGCGGGTAAAGTTGATATCGTTGTAGGAACGCATCAATTGGTGAATAAGAACGTTGTGTTTAAAGATTTAGGATTGCTTATTGTTGACGAAGAGCAAAAATTTGGAGTGTCTGTAAAAGATAAACTAAAAACAATAGGAGAAAATATTGACACTTTAACACTTACAGCAACGCCTATACCTCGTACATTGCAGTTTTCTTTGATGGCAGCAAGGGATTTATCCGTAATCACAACACCACCACCCAATCGATATCCCGTTGAAACTAATGTAGTAGGATTTAATGACGAAATAATTCGCGATGCAATTTCTTACGAAATAGAACGAGGTGGACAAGTTTATTTTATTAATAATCGCGTTGAAAATATCAAAGAAGTTGCAGGAATGATACAGCGTTTGGTGCCAAATGCAAAAATTGGTGTAGGACATGGGCAAATGGATGGAAAAAAACTCGAAGACCTTCTGCTTTCATTTATGGAAGGAGAGTTTGACGTACTCGTTGCAACGACAATCATCGAGAGTGGACTAGACGTGCCCAATGCCAATACTATATTTATCAACAATGCCAATAATTTTGGACTTTCTGATTTACATCAAATGAGAGGTCGAGTAGGGCGTAGCAATAAAAAAGCATTTTGTTACTTTATTTGTCCTCCATACACTGTTATGACAGAAGATGCGCGAAAACGCATTCAGGCACTAGAGCAATTTTCTGATTTAGGAAGTGGATTTAATATTGCAATGAAAGATCTCGAAATTAGAGGAGCAGGTGATTTGTTAGGAGGAGAACAAAGTGGCTTTATCAACGAAATAGGATTTGAAACCTATCAAAAAATAATGAATGAAGCTATTGAAGAACTCAAAGAAAATGAATTTAAAGAACTGTACCAAGACAAACAGGACATTGAAAATAAAGTTTATGTAAAAGATTTGTCTATAGAATCTGATTTTGAAATATTATTCCCTGATGAATATATAAACAACGTTTCAGAGCGTCTCATTCTCTATAATGAATTAGCAGCTCTAAAAGATGAGGAGTCTTTGCAAAAGTTTGAAAATACATTGATTGACCGTTTTGGAGCATTGCCGGTGGAAGCACAAAATTTACTAAACAGTGTGCGTATCAAGTGGATAGCGGCCCAAATGGGTATAGAAAAATTGGTGCTAAAACAAGGAAAAATGATAGGATATTTTATTTCAGACCAACAATCTGATTACTATCAATCTAACCGTTTTAGAAAAGTGTTGCAATTCATTCAAATGTATCCAAAATTAGGAACAATGAAAGAAAAGCAAACTAAAAATGGTTTGCGACTTTTGTTGACATTTGACCATGTAAAAAATGTAAATAAAGCATTGGAAATAATGCTTGAGTTCAACTTATAAATGCAACTTTTTGGGTGCGGATAATAAGCAATAAAAACATTTATTTTTCAGAGAGGAAAGAGAGACAATGTCCCCCTTTCTCTCACTCTGAATGGATAAAGTTTGCTATCTTTGCTTTAATT
>JBHBEQ010000144.1:0-12624 GCA_041785575.1 Flavobacterium sp. | reverse complement strand
GATAATACCAGTGACAAACGTTTGCATATAGGCTCTGAAATTGTAGAAATAAATGGAGTGGCGCCTATAAAAATTTATGAAAAATACCGTCCGTGTATTACTTCTGATGGGTATAATGAAACTTTTATAGACAAGAGATATAACCGCAATTTACAATCCTTTTTCAATATAGAATTTGGAATTTTAGACAGTTTACATTTAAAAGTTAATTGTAGTGATAGTATTTCTCAAGTAAAATTATATCGCATCTTTAAAGATCAAGAAGTTAAGAAAGTTGCGATTGACAAAACAGAAAAGAAAGCTATTATTCCTGATTCAATAAAAAAAATAGAAAAGGATAAGAGATTATATGGTTATGATGAATTAAAAAAGAACTTAAGTAAAAAACTTTCATATCCAATTAAAAACGATAGTAGTGTTGCCTTGTTGAGAATACGAGATTTTTCAAATGGTAAAATAACTAAGAGCTACCAACAAATTTTTTCTGAATTGAAAAACAATAATGTTCAAACACTTATTTTAGACTTGAGAGGAAATTTAGGAGGTAGAATAAAAGATGTAGAAGAGTTGTATTCTTATCTAACAAAAGAGGAACAATACGTATTTACCAAGCCGGCTCATGTTACTTCATCATTTAAATTACCCTTTTATGTAGCAAAGGGAAATTCTATAGCACACTATGCTTTATTTTCCTTATTCTATATTCCTCAAACCGTTTATTTATGGTCAAAAACATATAAACAAGGAGATAAAGACTTTTATAAAATAGATGCTTCAAAACTCAAGAAAAGAAAAGAAAATGCATTTTCTGGGAAACTATTTGTTTTAATTGACGGAAATACCTTTTCAGCATCAAGTATTATTTCATCAAATTTAAAAGGTAGCAAAAGAGCTATTTTTGTAGGGGAAGAAACGGGAGGTGCGTACAATGGTACTGTGGCAGGTAGAATGCCAAGATTGACATTGCCAAATTCAAAACTCAAATGGGTAATGGGGGTAATGACTATAAAACCTGATTACCAATCAGAAATTGAAGGCAGGGGAGTGTTCCCAGATAAGGAAATCGTTCCAACGGTAGAGCAAGTGATAGCAGAAGAAGATGTGGTTAAAGATTGGGTGTTGAAAAACATCAATTATCCCAATTGATCAAAAATGTGTTTTTGATTTTTGATGATATTGTCTTTGTTCCAAGATATTTTTTCTACAAAATTTTCAGAACGAAATGGACAACTTGCAATGGAACAAATTTTGCAAGAGAATGGTTTACAAGCATCTAGATGTACAAAGAATTCCACTCTATTTCCAAAGTGTTGCTTTATAATGTTCTCTAGTTGATCTACTTCTTCGTGTCCTTCGTTTATATTGAAATAATACGGAACGGTCATATGGCAGTCAAAATGTAAAGTACTTCCGTATTTGATTATTCTAAGATTGTGTAGGTCAATCCAATTTTCACGGCGTTTTTCATTTAGTATTTGAACTACATTTTGCAGAAGGTTTTCATCTGTTTCGTCCATAATCCCAGATATAGACTCTCTTATGATTCCATATCCAGTATAGATGATAAATCCAGCAAAAAGCAATGCAATAGCAGAGTCAAGCCAAGAAATATTTGTAAAGTATAATACTACCAAACCAATCACAATACCAATGGTAGAATAGGTATCCGTTTGTAAGTGTTTTCCGCTAGATATTAACGCAATTGAATTGTTTTTCTTTCCTTTTTTTATCGCATAATATCCAAAAATATAGTTGATAATAGCGGTAATGAAAACTAAAATAATTCCATAATCTATTTTAGTAAGCGTTTTTGGATGTTTTATATTGTCAATTGCTTCATATATAATATAAAATCCTGCCAAGGTAATAAGTATTCCTTCTACAGATGCAGAAATAAATTCTATTT
Organism: Flavobacterium sp.; assembly: GCA_041785575.1. Taxonomy (GTDB): domain Bacteria; phylum Bacteroidota; class Bacteroidia; order Flavobacteriales; family Flavobacteriaceae; genus Flavobacterium. The sequence continues at coordinate 10,718 of JBHBEQ010000144.1, read as the reverse complement.
TTCCGTGTCCGTACGGGTGGTTTCTGTCTTTTGGTAGTGAAGATAAGTAAAGAGAATACAACCCAAATAATCCAGCAATAATATTAATCGTACTTTCTAATGTATCTGTGAGAATAGCAACCGAGTTGGTGAGGTACCAAGCTATTAACTTGATTATAAATAAGAAAATACCTATAATAGCAATGCGTTTTTGAAATAGATAATTTTCTTTATTATTTTGTGTTGTTTCCATAATGAATAAATCCTTTCACAAATATAAAACGAATAGTTTTGATTACAGTGATAAATAGTATCTGATTTTTTTGCTCATTCATTTTAAGGTTATTTTTTTAGATAGGTAAAAGTTGTAATTTTAGAATAGTTAAGCATGTTTTTATTTAGTATATTATTAAAAAAAAACAATAGTTGGTAACTACATATTTAAAGAGAAATTATTTTATTTTTTATTCATAAATAATGGTTTAATATCAGAATATTTGTATAATTTTTATCCCGATTTTATTCTTTGGGTGGTAGAAGATGAAAAGCAAACAATTAAATTTATAGACCCAAAAGGAATCCGAAATTCACGAGGGATCAACGACCCTAAAATTCAATTTCACAAAGTGCTGAAAGAGAAAATAGAACCACAAGTGATAGAGCAAGGGATTGCATTAGAGTCTTATATTGTATCTAATACTCCTTTTTTAGACCTCAATTGGAAAGATACTCTAAGCGTAGAAGATTTTAATAAAAACAATGTTTATTTTCAGAAAGAAAATGAATTGGATTATATAAAAAGGATTATAGAGAGAGTGTGTTGATAGTTTGTAAACAGGAAAATTATTATCTAAAGAAATGAATGGAATAATATTTTATTTTGCCGTTCTCTCTTTAATTTTTCTTCAAATCCTAAATAGGAAATAGTATAATCATTTTCGTAAGATTCGAGAAAATTAATCTTGGATAGAAGTGTAATAAAGAAAACATTCGACTTTATAACTGGTCGAATGTTTTCTTTTTTAGAATAAAATAACTCCAAACCACATTTGGCGTATGAAAATAGTTATTTATTTGATTTTTTTCTTTAGAAAGAGAAGCTATGCGTTTGTAAAATCCAAAATGCGAACGCACGATAGCAAAGCAATGCAACGGTTTGCCTTGTAGCATTAGTCGTACTCCAGAAATACCATCGAGGCACAAGCGGATAAAAATCCGTTTAAATTTCCCTTTTGAAGGAAGATTTTTATAGAGCATCATCAAAGAATTTCGATAATTGAGGTACGTTTTCTTTGGATTAGAAGCTTTTAACGTAGCACCTCCAATATGGTAAACACAACTATTAGGGTTGTATTTCACTTGATAACCCTTGTTTTGGATACGCCAACACAAATCAATTTCTTCCATATGTGCATAAAAACCTTCGTCAAAGCCATTAAGTTCATTGAAAACACTTTTTCTGACAAAAAAACAAGCTCCAGAAGCCCAAAAGATGGTTTCTGTAGTGTCGTATTGTCCGAAGTCTTTTTCTATGGTATCAAAAATTCGCCCTCTACAAAACGGAAAGCCATATTGGTCTATAAAGCCACCAGCGGCACCCGCATATTCAAAAAAATGGTGCTTGTTATAATCTTTTATTTTTGGTTGGATTACAGCAGTTTGAGGTTCGTTTTCAAACTGTTGTAAAATGGGATTTAGCCAATTAGAAGTAACCTCTACATCAGAGTTTATCAAACACCAATAAGGCTCTTGAATCTTTTGTAATCCAATGTTGTATCCTTTTGCAAATCCAAAATTCTCACTGTTTTGAATAATTTGTATTTCTGGAAATTGTTGCAACCAAGAAACAGATTCATCATCAGAACCATTGTCAATTACATATACATTAGCTTCAGCTGCGTATTGTAAAAGGGTAGGGATAAATTTTTTTAATAAATCTATTCCATTCCAATTGAGTAGAATTACAGCAATTTTTTTTTCCAACATAGTTATGCTATTGGTTTGCAATAATTTTTTCTATTTCAGCTTTTGTTCGTTCTTTTACTTGCTCGATCAATTCATTTGATTTAAAATTGGATTGATTAGCCAAGAAATATTCCATAAAACTTTTAGTGATTTTAGCAGTTTTACTTTCAGGATGTTGACGAATTAGGAGCAAAAACTCTTGTTCGGTTTCGGAGTGTAGGCTTTTACCTGTGATATTGATATTTGGTTTTTTCTCCGTACCGAATAGATAGGTTATCAAATTCGAAACATAAGCTTTTTTAGCAATGTCGTAAAATTTGGTATTAGGGTATTTTTTGATATAATTTTCCCAATAGAGTGTTCTATTTCTCAAATCTTCTTGAGAAACGATGAGAAGGTTATTTTTGATATAAGGATTGAGTTTTTCTTCTGTTCGAAACTTTAAAAAATCTCTAACATCAGGAGTAACTTTGTCTTTAAATTGTTCGTAAAAATATCCAGGAACATAATCAAGTCGGTATTTTTCACTTATTTCATCTTGTTTTAAAAAAACAGCAATTTTTTTGAATGAAGAGATTTTATTGTTGATGCTATCCGGAAAATGATTTGATTTTTTCCAATTGGCGTAATTGTCAAGAGTGTTTTTTTCTGTGATTGAAAGAGAATCGAGAAGTCCTGTAAGAATTTTGTGGTATTCACTTAGTAAATTATTAGCTTCTTCTCCTTTGATATTTTTGAGTTTCTCCTTCATATCGCTTTGTCTTTTTTCGATTTCTGCGATGTATTCTTCAGTTGATTTAGAAGGAATAGTTACGTTATTAACATCGGTGTATTTGATGTTTGTGATAGAGTCATTGGTTATTTCTACTATTTTGTTAAGGTCTTTTTGCTTACAAGAATAAGCAGAAATAAGTAGAAAAATAAAGGTTATATGTTTAATTTTCATATTGTTGTATTGTTAGGAAGATTTTTTAAAAAAGAATACTTTTTTTGTTCAAAATCCATTTTACAATAATAATGATTTATTCCGTTAGTTACCATTAAAAAAGTAGCATTTAGCATTAAATTATAACGCGCAATTTGGTCAAATGTTGATTGTGAGATGATTACATTTGGTTCTTTGCATTCTACTAACAAAAAAATACTTCCATCAGGTCGAAATACGACAACGTCATATCTTTTGTTTAAGCCATTGATTTTTACGACTTTTTCAACATTTATATGCGATTTTGGATATCCTTTATGGTGTATGAAATAATGAACAACGTGTTGTCTTACCCATTCTTCTGGCGTTAGAAGGATAAATTTTTTGCGTATTTCGTCGAAAATGTATAGCTTATTTTCACTATTTTTGAAACGAAATTGAAACTGTGGAAAATTTAAATTTTGCATAGAGCAAAAATAAAAATTCTTTTACCAAATTAAGATACAATTATGGCAAAAAGCACCTCAAAAGGTAGTTTAAACCTTCAACAAATTATTCAGAAAATAAAAAATAAAGATTTTGCACCTATTTATTTTTTGATGGGAGAAGAGCCATATTTTATTGATAAAATTTCGACTGAAATAGAAGCAAATGTACTTACAGAAGACCAAAAAGGCTTTGATCAAATGGTTTTGTATGGAAAAGACACTTCAATTGGCGAGATTATTTCTGCAGCGCGAAGATATCCGTTGATGAGTAATCATCAGTTGATAATAGTTAAAGAAGCTCAAGAGCTTAGTCGTACGATTGAAGAATTGACTACATATTTAGAAAATATTCAACCTACAACAATATTAGTAATTTGCTATAAGTATAAGACTATTGACAAGCGCAAAAAGACGTATAAAAAAGCAGAAGAATTAGGGGTTGTGTTTGAAAGTAATAAAATTAGAGATTATCAGATAGTTTCTTGGATAAAAGAATATGTAGCAACACAAAACTACACAATTGACAACAAATCGGCGGAAATGCTTGCTGAGTTTTTAGGAACAGATTTAGGTAGAATTGTAAAGGAAATTGAAAAGTTACAAATAATTATTCCACAAGGTTCTCATATATCCCCAGACGATATAGAACGCAATGTTGGTATTAGTAAAGAGTTTAATAACTTTGAGTTTAAAAATGCAATTGCCTTGAAAAACAAAGAGAAAGCGTATAAAATTGCATATTATTTTGCACAAAACCCAAAGTCAAATCCAATGGTTTTAACTCTGGCAACTTTGTACGGATTTTTCTCAACTTTATTGAAGTTTCACGGTTATTGTTATGATAACAAAGGTATTTCTAAACCTCAAATACTAAATGAGTTAAAAGTATATTCGTCTAATCACAACGAATTTATAGATGCTCAAAAAAATTATTCGATGAAAGATGTCAGTAGAATTATTGGAGTACTTCGTGAATTTGATGTGAAAAGCAAAGGGGTTGGAGCAAATAATTTACCTTATATCGACCTTATTAATGAAATGCTTTCTAAAATTTTAAATTAAGTTAGTTTATCTATTGCTTTAGCTAAAATATGTAAACATTTTTCCATTTCACTTTCTGTGAGATGACCAAATCCAATTCGCATCGCCGTAATTTTTCTGTTTTGATAAAGGATGTTTTTAGGAATAAACAGTTGGTTCTTTAAACAGATTTTTGCCACTTGCATAAGATTGATTTTCTTTTTCCATTCAACCCATACAGCCAAGCCACCCGAGGGAACTGTAAGTTGGATAGCATCGCCAAAGAGGTCATTTAATTTTTTTATTGTAAAGTCACGTCTTTGTGCATAAATTTTTACCGATTTTTTGAGGTGTCTGTGAATTTCTCCCTCTTCTATGAGTTCACCTAAAACTTGTTTTATAAGTAAATCACCGTAGTGATCGATTATAAGTAAATGTTTTCTCAATTCATCAATCAATGGTTTTGGAGCTACTACAAAACCTGTTTTAAATCCAGGTAAAAGAGATTTTCCAAATGAACCGGTATATACAACTAATCCATCAGTATCTGCTGTCGCAATTGGGAGAATGTTGTTTTTTTCGTAATTAAACTCGAAATCATAATCGTCTTCAAGAATAATGAAACCATATTTTTTTGACAATTGCAGTAGCTGCAATCGTCGATTGGCACTTAGTGTTGTTGTTGTAGGGTAGTGGTGGTGAGGTGTGAGGTATAGCATTCGAATAGGATGCTCTAAACACATTTTTTCAACTTCATCTACCAATATTCCATGTTCGTCAATTGGAATAGTTTTTAAAACTGCTCCAGTTTGTTGAAATATCATATTCACTTTAAAATAACTCAATTCTCCAACCAAGACAATATCACTTTTTTGTAAAAGCACTTTAGAAATAAGGTAAATACTCATTTCGCTACTCCTTGTAGTGAGTAAGTTTTGTTCAGAGATATGTAAACCTCTAGATAAATTGAGATAATAAGAAAGTTGTTTTCTAAAATATAAACTGCCGTTGTGGTATAATCTGGAAATTTTTGTATGATTTTGTTTTCTACTCAAATTGGCACCATACTGTTTACTGAGAATCGGAATGGGAGAAAGTCTCACATCTGGTGAACCATCGTTGAAAAACAATTCACAAGTAGGAGTTTCATAGGGATTGTCTAGTAAATTAGAAGTTTGAAACGAAAAACTTGTTTTTTGAGGATACGAATTAGATAGTTTCGTTTCTAAAAGATTGATTTTTATTTGTTCGTTATTTTTTTTCACTACAAAAGCGCCAATATTTGGATGTATTTCAATCCAACCTTGAGTTTCCAATTCCTCGAAAGCAGCGATAATTGTTTTCCTATGCACATTCAGCAATTCGGAAAGTTTTCTCGTTCCAGGAAGTTTGATACCAATAGGAAGATACCCTCTTTGAATAGCTTGTATCATCGAATGGGTTATTTGCATATAAATTGCCGAAGTGTTTTGTTTATCAATTTGAATAAAACTATAAAAAGGGATTTCAGCCGGACTACTCATAAAGTTAAAATTGGTACCTATTAATAGTCCGAAAGATAATACTTTTGTTGAGTAAAACAAAATAAAAAAACAATAGATGAAAAAAGACGAACTACGACATGATTGGACACTTGAAGAGATTCAAGATATTTACAATATGCCATTATTAGAATTGGTTTATCGAGCAGCAACAGTACACAGAACGTGGCACAATCCAAACCAAGTACAAATTTCAACCTTATTATCTGTGAAAACGGGAGGTTGTCCTGAAGATTGTTCATATTGTGGACAGGCAGCACGCTATCACACCGATATAAAAGTACAAAGATTGTTACCAACAGAAACCGTAATAGAAACAGCAAAAAGAGCGAAAGAAAATGGTTCTACGAGATTTTGTATGGCAGCAGCTTGGAGAGAAGTTCGCGACAATAGGGATTTTGATCGAGTTATTGATATGGTTAAAGGTGTAAATGATTTGGGATTAGAAGTATGTTGTACATTAGGAATGCTAACAGAAGATCAAGCGAAGCGATTGCAAGAAGCTGGTCTATATGCTTATAACCACAATTTAGATACATCAAAAGAATATTATGATGAAATAATTTCTACACGAAAATTTGATCAACGAGTAGAAACCATAAACAATGTTCGCAAAGCAGGTCTGACTGTATGTTCTGGAGGAATCATCGGTTTAGGGGAAACAACAGAAGATCGCGTTTCTATGTTATTGACTTTGGCAAATATGCCTAAACATCCAGAGTCAGTGCCTATTAATGCTTTAGCAAGAGTTAAAGGTACGCCTTTAGAAAATAACCCTAAAGTTCCTATTTTTGATATGGTACGTATGATTGCTACAGCAAGAATAGTAATGCCACAATCAATGGTTAGATTAAGTGCAGGACGTATTGAAATGACAGAAGATGAGCAAGCTTGGTGTTTTATGGCAGGAGCTAATTCCATTTTCACAAGCGAAGAAGAAACATTATTAGTAACACCAAATCCTTCTACCTCAAAAGATATGCAAATGTTTGCAAAACTTGGTCTTGAGCCAATGCCAAAGAGAGAAGCACTACATTGTTAGTATTATACATATTGTTTTGTTTTGTTAGGTAAATTAATTTACCGTTTTTAAGGTTACTTAAAAACAAAAAAGAAAGACTGTTCTATATTAGAACAGTCTTTTCTTTACTTTGTATATGGGGAGTTATAACATTTCAAAAATTCCTGCGGCTCCTTGTCCGGTACCCACACACATACTTACAATTCCGTATTTATTGTTTCTGCGTTTCATTTCATCGAATAATTGAACCGATAGTTTTGCACCAGTACAGCCTAATGGATGTCCTAAAGCAATGGCTCCTCCATTAACATTTACTATCTCAGGATTTAAGTTTAATTCTTGAATTACAGCTAAAGATTGAGAAGCAAAAGCTTCGTTTAGTTCAATTAATTCAATATCTTTTTGTTGTAAACCAGCTTGTTTTAAGGCTTTAGGAATAGCTTTTATAGGTCCAATTCCCATAATTTTAGGCTCTACACCAGCAGCTGCATAGCTAACCATTCGAGCAATAGGTTGGAGGTTAAGTTCTTTTACCATTTCTTCGCTCATAATTAATACAAAAGCTGCACCATCTGACATTTGAGACGAGTTTCCTGCCGTTACACTTCCTCCATTTGCAAAAACAGGTTTTAGTTTAGCAAGTGCTTCTAAATTTGTATCTTTACGAGGACCTTCGTCTTTAGTTACGACATAGTTAGTAGTTTCTCTTTTTTCCTTATCGTTTATAAATGTATGTTCTACAGTGATTGGAACGATTTGATTGTCAAATTTACCTTCAATTTGAGCTTTTATTGCTTTTTGATGTGATTGAAAGGCAAATAAATCTTGAGCTTCACGAGAAATGTTATATTTTTCTGCTACAGCTTCAGCAGTAAGTCCCATTCCCCAATAATAATCTTCATTTCCTTGCTTAGCAACTTGATAGTCTGGAGTTGGTTTGTATCCACCCATAGGGATGTAACTCATACTTTCAGCACCTCCAGCAATAATACAACTTGCCATTCCGCTTTGAATTTTTGCTGTAGCCATAGCAATGGTTTCTAAACCAGATGCACAATAACGATTGACTGTAACACCTGGAACATCGGTAATTTTAAGTCCCATTAAAGAAATCAATCGTCCTATATTCAAGCCTTGTTCGGCTTCAGGCATAGCATTTCCAACCATCACGTCGTCGATTCTACTTTTGTCAAAATTTGGCAAATCATTCATTAAGTGTTGAATGGTTTCTGCAGCTAATTCATCTGGACGTTTAAAACGAAAAACGCCTTTAGGTGCTTTACCTACTGCAGTTCTGTATGCTTTTACGATATATGCTGTTTTGTTCATTTTTGTGGTAATTAAATTAATTAAAAGATTTAATTTCTCAAAGGTTTACCTTTTGTAAGCATGTGTTGGATTCTTTCTAGAGTTTTTCTCTCTGTACACAACGACATAAAAGCTTCGCGTTCTAAATCTAAGAGATATTGTTCAGAAACCAATGTAGCTTCCGATAAATCACCACCAGACATTACATAAGCCAATTTGTTGGCAATCTTCTTGTCGTGTTCGGTGATGAATTTAGCAGCCTCCATACTATCTGTTCCTACAAGGAACATTCCCAAAGCTTGGCGTCCAAGTACTTTGATGTCTTTTCTTTTGGCTGGTTGAGTGTATCCTGCTTCTGCCATTAAAAGTGCGTGTTTTTTGGCTTCAGCTATCTGACGGTCTTTATTTACAACGATGAAATCTTTGTTTTTTAACAATACGCCATTTTCGTAACCTTCATAAGCAGAGGTTGCAACTTTAGCCATTCCGATAGTTAAGAAATGTTCTTGGAGTACGTTGAGCTCTACATCGTTTTTGTGGTATAAATCGGAAGCTCTTAGAGTCATTTCTTTAGAACCGCCACCTGCAGGAATTACACCTACACCAAATTCAACTAAACCGATATACGTTTCAGCTGCAACAACGGCTCTATCAGAGTGCATTACCAATTCGCATCCACCGCCAAGAGTCATTCCGTGAGGAGCTGCAATCACAGGGATTCCTGAATATCTCAAACGCATCATGGTATCTTGAAAATGTTTGATTGCAAAGTTTAGTTCGTCGTAATCTTGTTCTACAGCAAGCATAAAAATCATTCCAATATTTGCTCCTACAGAAAAGTTAGCTCCTTGATTTCCTATTACAAGACCTTCATATTTTTGTTCGGCAATTTCAATGGCTTTATTGATACCTTGTAAAACACCTCCTCCGATAGAATTCATTTTAGAATGAAATTCTAAATTTAAAATTCCATCACCTAAATCGATAAGTGTAGTTTCTGCATTACCCCATATTTTCTTATTTTCTTTAACATTATCAAGGATAATAAATGCATCTTGTCCAGGTATTTTTTTATACGTTTTATTAGGAATGTCATAATAATAAGTAAAACCATCTTTTACTGTATAGAAAGAAGTGTAGCCGTTGTCTAACATTTCCTTAATCCAGTTAGCAGGTTTGTGTCCTAATGAATTTATAATTGTTAACGTATATTCTACACCAATGGCATCCCAAATTTCAAACGGACCGTGTTGCCATCCAAAACCAGCTTTCATTGCTTGGTCAATTTTGTACAATTCATCTGAAATTTCTGGAATTCTGTTAGAAACATACGCGAATAAACCAGTAAAGGACTTTCTGTAAAATTCTCCTGCGCGATCTTCTCCATCAAAAAGAACTTTAAAACGATCTGTAATACGGTCTATTTTTTTAGTAGATTCTAAAGTAGGAAAAGAAACCTTTTGTTGTGGACGATATTCTAATGAGTTAAAATCTAATACTAAAATATCTTTATCTACTTTTTTATAAAAACCTTGTTTTGTTTTTCCACCAAGCCAATTATTATCCATCATTGTTTGAATAAAATCTGGTAATTCAAAAAGAGGATTAGCTTCATCATTTGGACAATTTTCTTTCAATCCATTGGCAACGTGTACTAGAGTGTCTAATCCTACAAGGTCTGCTGTACGGAAAGTAGCAGATTTAGGACGTCCGATTACCGGACCAGTAAGTTTGTCAACTTCTTCAACGGTAAGATTCATTTCTTTTACAAGATGAAACAAGCTCATTATTCCGTAAAAACCAATTCTGTTTCCTATAAATGCAGGAGTATCTTTTGTGATAATAGAAGTTTTTCCAAGGAATTTTTCTCCATATTCATTCAAAAAGTCTAAAACTTCTTTTTTGGTTTTGTTTCCAGGAATTATTTCAAATAGTTTTAGGTAACGCACGGGATTGAAAAAATGCGTTCCACAGAAGTGTTCTTGAAAATCCTCACTACGTCCTTCGCTCATAAGATGAATTGGGATTCCTGAAGTGTTAGATGTTACAAGGGTTCCTTTGCGGCGATTGTTGTCAATTAGTTCAAATACTTTTTTCTTGATATCCAATCGCTCTACAACTACTTCTATAATCCAATCACAAGATTTAAGTTGTGAAATATCATCGGTTGTGTTTCCCGTAGAAATTCTATCAGCAAACTTTTGGCTGTAGATAGGGGAAGGGTTGGATTTTAATGCAGTAGCAAGATTGTTGTTTACTATCCTGTTGCGTACAACTTTATCGTTTATTGTCAAGCCTTTATTAATTTCCGATTCATTTGGCTCGTTTGGAATGATGTCTAAAAGCAATACTTCAAGACCTATATTTGCAAAATGACAAGCAATTCCCGCTCCCATAATACCAGAGCCGATAACTGCTACTTTTTTGATTCTTCTTTTCATTATCAAAAGTTTTTTGTTCTAATTGTTGTT
>JBHBEQ010000143.1:0-4897 GCA_041785575.1 Flavobacterium sp. | reverse complement strand
GGAGGAGATTACAATCTATCAGATTAAGACCTTCGCCCAAAGGAGGAGATTACAATCTATCAGATTAAGACCTTCGCCCAAAGGAGGAGATTACAATCTATCAGATTAAGACTTTCCCCCTGAGGGAGGAGATTACAATCTGCCAGATTAAGACTTTCGCCCGAGGGAGGAGATTACAATCTGCCAGTTTAAAACCTTCCTCTGAGGGAGGAGATGGTAATCTTTTAGAAGAAGATTATCTAAGAAACAAGTAGTTTTGGAAATCTGTTTTAAATCATTCCAATGGCATAAATCAAAGTTTTTGTCAAACAGTCTGTGTGTAGTTGAAGTATCACGTGTACTCTGGGCAATATAGAGTTGATTTTTTTTTGGGAGTGAAGTATTTTTTTTATTCGTAATTTTACCGAGTAAAAATTAATCGTGACAAGTAGTATCTCAATACCTTTGATGGTAAAAAAAATAAGGATAGGTAACTAGATGAAAAACATACATAGCAAAACGTTAAAAGATTTAGAGTTTCATACCATATTGTCTTCTATTTCTGATTTTTGTGTTACAGAGTTAGGAAATCAACAAGCATTGGAGATTAAACCATTTACGGATAAAAAATATTTGTTGGAAAATTTGCAACAAACCTCCGAATATTTGTCTTCTTTTAGCAACAACAACGTTTTTCCTAGCCATTATTTTGACGATGTTTCAAACGAAATTAAATTTTTGAAAATCGAGGATAGTTATCTCGAATCTTCTGGTTTCAAGCGCATTTTTATGTTGGTGCAAACGTGTAACGAATGGTTGCATTTTGTAAAGAAATTTCAAGATTATTATCCATCGTTATATCAGTTTTCGAGCGAATTATCTCCAAATAAAACGATATTGCAACTCATAGAGAATGTCATTGATAAATATGGAGAAATCAAAGATTCGGCATCGGCAGATTTGACGCATATACGTAGAAATATTCAGACGGTAAGAGGGAAAATGAATCAGAGTTTTGTCATTGCGATGCAGCAATACCAGTCTTTGGGGTATTTAGACGATATAAAAGAAACCATCATTGACGGGCGAAGAGTTTTAGCCGTAAGTTCTATGTATAGACGCAAGGTAAATGGAAGTGTTTTAGGACATTCAAAAACAGGGAGTATAGTGTATATGGAACCCGAAGCGTCTAGCAGAATGAATAGAGAGATGTCTAATTTAGAATATGAAGAGCGAGAAGAAATCATCCGTATTCTGAAAAAACTCACAGCTGATATAGCACCTTTTGTAGATGAAATAAAGGAATTTCAGATATTTCTAACGGCGATAGATGTGGTTTATGGCAAAGCGAAATACGCTCAGCAAATCAACGGTTTATTGCCAAGAATTACCGAAGATAGAAAATTGTATTTTCGCGAAGCTTATCATCCAATTTTATGGTTGACCAACAAAGAGAAAAATAAAACTACTTACCCACAAACGATAGCACTAGATGATGATAATCGTATCATAGTGATTTCTGGGCCCAATGCAGGAGGTAAGAGTATTACTTTAAAAACCATAGGGTTGTTGCAATTAATGTTGCAATCGGGAATTTTAATCCCCGTTCACGAGCGAAGCGAAACTTTTTTATTTGACCGTATTCTCACGGATATTGGAGACAATCAATCGATAGAAAATCATTTGAGTACATATAGTTATCGTTTGAAAAATATGAATTATTTCTTGAAGAAATGCAACGATAAAACCCTCTTTTTGATTGACGAATTTGGAACGGGGTCTGACCCAGAATTAGGAGGAGCATTAGCCGAAGTATTTCTTGAAGAGTTTTACGATAGAAAAGCTTTCGGAATCATTACAACACATTATACCAATTTGAAAATATTGGCAAGCGAACTCCCATCTGCAACCAATGCAAATATGATGTTTGATGAACGCTCGTTAGAACCGATGTATAAACTAACATTAGGACAAGCAGGTAGTTCGTTTACCTTTGAAGTAGCACAAAAAAATGGCATACCATACGGATTGATTAATCGTGCGAAAAAGAAAGTAGAAACAGATAAGGTGCGTTTTGATAAAACAATTGCCAATTTGCAGAAAGAACGCTCCCGATTAGAAAAAACATCTTTGACGCTCAAAGAAGAAGAGTCTAGAGCAAGAGAAGAGAGTAAAAAAATGGAGCAGATTAATACCAAAATTCAAGATAAACTCGAGAGATATCAAGAATTATACGATGCAAATCAACGCTTGATTTATTTAGGACAACGACTAGATGATTTGTCGGAAAAATATTTCAACAATAAGGATAAGAAAACACTGATAGGCGAATTGCTCAAAATAGTAGAAATAGAAAATTCTAAACGCAAGAAAATATCGGCAAAAGAAAAGAAAGCAAAACAAATCGAAGCTAAAAAAATAGAAGAGGAAGTACAGCAAAAAGTAGAAGAAATACGAAAAGAGAAAAAAGAAGCCAAAAAACAAGCCGAAGTGCAGCCAAATAAAACAAATTTTATCCTCAAAGTAGGCGATCGTGTGCGTATGAAAGAGGGTAGAGCTGTAGGAGTTATTGATGCAATTGAGAAAAATAAAGCAACCGTAAACTACGGAATGTTTCTTTCTAAAGTAGATTTAGAACAGTTGGAAATGGTTGAGAGAAAAAAATAATACAATGGAAATAAATGATTTACCTGTAGATAAAAATATTATTCTATTTGACGGCGAATGTCTGTTTTGTGATGGAGTAGTGCAAAAAATTATTGAAAATGACAAAAAGAATGTATTTGTATTTGCTTCACTACAATCAGAAATAGGAAAGAAAATCATACGTCATATCGGAATGCCAACAACAACAGACTCCATAGTATTTTATAGAAAAGGATATGCCTATTTTATAAAAGCCGAGGCAATATTGGAAATAGCAAAGCATCTCAAAGGCTGGTATCCAATGTTGGGAATGTTGCGTGTTTTTCCCAATGCACTTTTGAATATTGGTTATTCGTACTTTGCAAAAAATAGATATAAATGGTTTGGTAAAAAAGACCAATGTACTTTGCCGAGTGAAGAGGTGCGTAGTAAGTTTTTAGAATAATTAGGAGAAAAAAATATGTATATCATTACAGAAGAGTTTTATACAGAAGGAGAAGCGGATTTGATAAACGCGTTTTTAGAGAATGGAGTAGAAGGTCTTCACATTCGCAAACCTAATACAACTCTTTTAGAAATGAGAAATTTTATTTCAAAAATAAATCCTTGTTATTATTCACAAATTGTTTTGCATCAGCATCATAATTTAGCCAATGAATTTGGTATAACGCGATTACATTTTTCTGAAAATAATCGTCAAAATAAGGATATTTCCCTATGGAAAGAAGCATTTAGACTATCAACATCTACCCATTCCATAGAAGAATTTAATCAATTGCCTTCTTATTGGGAATATGCTTTTTTTAGTCCTATTTTTGAAAGTATATCTAAGTTGGGATACGGCGTAAACGAGAGCAAATTAAGCGACATTTTACAACGAACCAACACGCAAGTGAAAATGATTGCCTTGGGAGGAATTACGTTGGAAAATCAACACTTACCCAAGCAAAACGGAGCTGATGATGTTGCCTATTTAGGTGCAATTTGGCGTAGTAAAAATCCTTTAAAAACATTTTTAGAATGCAAACAGAAAGACCATTTGTAATGACTATCGCAGGATTTGATTCTTGTGGAGGCGCAGGTGTGTTGGCAGATATTAAAACTTTTGAATGTCTCAACGTGCAAGGTTTGGCAGTAATTACAGCTAATACAACACAAACAGAAAACAGTGTTTTTTCAGTAGATTGGATTTCTTTATCACAAGTAGTATTTCAGCTCGAAAAAATGCTTCAAACGTATGATGTAGAAGTAGTAAAAATAGGTATAGTACCCAATGTGGAATATTTAGAAAAAATAGTAGAAACCATAAAGTTTTACCGTCCTGAAGCAAAAATTGTTTGGGATACCGTATTGCGAAGTTCTTCGGGAACTGTTTTTTTTAAAGAGGAAGATTTCGCAACCTTACACAAGATATTGCTAAATATTGACCTTATAACTCCAAATGCTTTAGAATATCAAGTTTTTGAAGACAATAATATTTTACCAAGGGATAAAACTGCAATTTTACTCAAAGGAGGACATCGAAAAGATGCAGTAGGAGAAGACCTGTTGTATGCAAAACAAGGAACTTATGCGTTTCAAAAATCAGATAGAAAAGTTTATGACAAACACGGTTCGGGTTGTGTACTTTCGAGTGCCATAGTAGCCTATTGGGCAAAGGAAAAAGATATGGTAAAGGCTTGCGAAAAGGCAAAAGAATTTATAGAGCAATATCTAGCTAGTAGTAAAGGGCTTTTAGGAAAATTTAAATCAGAATAATATGTATAAAATACAATATATCTCTCAAGGAGAAACCTATGATCAACAATATCAAAATGTAGAAAACGTTTTGAAGAAAGGAGTACAATGGGTGCAATTGCGATGGAAAAAAGCAGATTTTCAAGAATTGAAAAAACTGGCTATTGCTTTGCGTGAGTTGTGTAAGAATTACGGAGCAATTTTTATCATCAATGATAATGTAGAATTAGCAAAAGAAATAGATGCAGATGGTGTACATCTTGGATTGACCGATACAAAAATTGCTGAAGCACGAAAAATTTTAGGTGAAAACAAAATTATAGGAGGTACAGCAAATACCTTACAAGATGTGGAGCAACGAATTGAAGAAGGGTGTAACTACATTGGATTAGGTCCATTTCGATTTACAACTACAAAAGAAAATCTCAGTCCTATTTTGGGATTGGAAGGATATCACAACATTTTACAATCTTTGAGAGCAAAATATAAAGAGATTCCACCGATTTATGCTATAGGAGGTATTCGTCAGGAAGAT
>JBHBEQ010000142.1:0-13649 GCA_041785575.1 Flavobacterium sp. | reverse complement strand
CAGGTGATCTTTTTTATAAGAATTGAGGTATAACTTATTTAAAATATAGAAATATGAAAGAATTTTTATTGAACATATTGCTATGCTTTAGTGTATATAATGTTTATGCACAAGATTCTTACGGAGTAAGAGCAAAAGTATTGGATTATGAGAATCAAATCCCTTTACAAAATGTTGTAGTATCTACGGATAATTCTATTCATTCAGTAGAAACCAATAGTGACGGTGTTTTTGAATGGAAACTTCCATACGGGAACCATCGAATCCATTTTAAACATTCCGATTTTATTCCAAAAACAATTTCGATTGAAATTGTAGAAAATCAATGGCTGGATTTAGGAGATATTTACTTACAACAAGATATTACCACTGAATCACAACTGTCTTTAATTGTACTTACAGAAAGTGATTTAGAAGACGGAAATACGGGCTCAGAAACAACGTCTGGTCTTCTTCAAGCAACGAAAGATCCTTTTCATCAAGCTGCAGCTTTTAATTGGGGGCAATCCCGTTATAGAGTACGAGGAGTGGGGAATGAATATGGAAATATATTTATTAACGGCATTTTAATGAATAAACTCTACGATGGTAAACCTCAGTTTTCTAATTGGGGCGGACTTAATGATGCTGTTCGAAATCAAGAATTTACACCTGGTTCTCGTCCAATGGAATATACATCATCGGGAATCTTAGGTTCGCAGTCTATGCATATACGTGCATCATCATTGCAGCCGGGTACGCGGATTTCCTTTTCTGGAGCAAATACCAATTACAATTGGCGTACGATGCTTACCCATTCCACAGGATATAACAAGAAAGGTTGGGCTTTGGCTTTTTCTACCTCATATCGACTTGCTAATGAAGCGTTTTTTGAAGGAACAGACTACGATGCAAAATCACTTTTCTTTGCTGTAGAAAAAAAATTATCCGATAATCATACACTTAATTTTTCTGCTATTTACGCTAACAATAAAAGAGGAAAAAATTCACCAAACACCCAAGAAGTAATCGATTTGATGGGATATAAATACAACTCGTATTGGGGATGGCAAGATGGTAAAAAACGAAATTCAAGAGATAAAGATATAGAAGAACCGCTATTTATTTTAAGTCATTATTGGAATATAAATGAAAATACACATTTACAAACCAATGTCGCGTATCAGTTTGGAAAAATTTCTAATTCTCGAATAGATTTTAGAGGAGCAAATAATCCAGACCCTACATACTACAGAAATTTGCCAAGTTATTATCTCAATTATCACACAAACAACAACGGAAATCTCATTTGGGCACCAGATTATTATAAAGCTGAGCAAAACAAAATCGATTTTTTACAAAATGCTCAAATATCATGGGATAGAATGTATGCTTCTAATTTAAAAATGGGAAGGTCTGTATATGCTCTTTCGGCAGATGTAATGCAAGATAAGCAATGGACAGCAAATACTTTTTTTACCAAGTATTGGAAAGATACGTTTTTTCTAAATACAGGAATAACTTATAGGAGGTTATATTCTGAAAACTACCAAGAAATGCTCGATTTGTTGGGAGGAAATTATATGCTTGATGTAGACCCTTTTTATACGGATGAATTTGCTCAATCCGACCTTAATCAGCTAAATAGAGAGATTAGAAAAGGAGAGAAATATCGTTATCATTACACATTAGATGCTCAAGTGGTAGATGCATTTGCTCAATTTAAAATACAATTGTCAAAAGGGCAATATTATTTTTCTCCTTTTATAAATTATACGACTTATCAACGAACCGGACATTATAGAAATGGTTTGTATAAAGACCATTCTTTTGGAAAAGGTAAAGCACTTGTCTTTGAAAACTTTGGAATAAAAACAGGAGGGCAATACCAGATTTCTCCACGTCACTATTTAGAATCAAATGTTTCATTTTACACCCAAGCACCGAGTATTCGAAATGCATATATGAATATTCGATTTACCGATGCTGCTACAAATCATTTACAATTAGAAAAAATTTTTTCATCAGATATTTCATACATCGCAAGATTATCGAAACTGAAAGGAAGAATTTCTGGATATTACAACAAGATAAAAGATGTATCAAAAGTTAACTTTTATTATGCGGAAGGAGTTGGATTCGAAGATTTTGAACAGAGCAATGTATTTGTATCTGAAATTACAACAGGAATAGAACAAACTTCTTACGGAATAGAAATTGGTTTAGAGCATCAACTTTCCAAAACCATTAAATTGCTTGTAGCTGCAGGATTAGGACAATCTATATACTCAAACGATGCCAATGTAGGATTAAATATCGACAAACGAGCAGAATCAGGATTAGATACTTTTGTAGATTTTGGAAAAGCATATATCCGCAATTATAAAGTGGGTGGAATACCACAAAAAGCCTATAGCTTAGGCTTGGAATATCGCAATCCTAAATATTGGTGGATAGGAGCTAATGCTAATGTAATTACCGATTTTTATATAGATATATCACCGCTATTGCGAACGAATAATTTCTTTGCAGAACCAGGACAAAATGGAGCTTCTTTTCCTGAAGTAAACGAGGCAACGGCTAAAAAAATCCTAAAACAAGAAAAATTAAACAACGTTTTCTTGGTTAACATTCAAGGAGGAAAATCGTGGAAAATAAAAAAGAATACCATAGGTTGTTTTGCAAGTGTAAACAACCTTTTGGATTTGGTTTATAAAGTAGGAGGATTTGAGCAAACGCGTAACGCAAACTATAGAGAGCTACTTGCCGATCACGTAAACGGAACTCGCTCATTCGGTCCCAAGTATTTTTATGGTTTTGGGCGAACCTATTTCGTTAATTTATATGTTCAATTTTAAATTTTGTGGGTTATGAAAATTAGAAATTTTACACTTAATAGAATCCTATTTTTGGTGCTATTTGTACTAATAGGTTGTGTATCAGAAGAAGATCAAAAACTACCCGAATGGAATCCGGTGATATTTCAACAAGATTTTCAAGTAACGGAAGATGAGGTTTTTCTTTTTGAAGGTTGGACAAATATTTCCACGCAGGGTAGTGTGATTTGGAAACATTCCTCTCATAGAGGGAATGGATACTGTGAATTTTCTCCTTACAATAGTGGTGAAACTATAAATGAAGCATGGCTTATAAGTCCTCCAATAGATATATCAAAAGCAAATGCTAAAAAAATGGTATTTGAATCAGCTCAACATCACGTTGTTCATAAAGAAAACAATCATTTAAAAGTATTGATTTCTACTGATTTTAAAGGGAATATTACACAAGCTAATTGGAAAGAATTAGATTTTATACAACCATCAGAAGGAGTTGAAAACAATTATGTTTTTGTAAAATCAGGACAAGTCGATTTGTCGGATTACAATGGAATAATCTACATTGCTTTTAAGGCAAATGGAGGTACAAACCAGCCCAATTCAGGGGCTTATATGATAGATAATATCCGAATTTTCTAAAAAACAATGTTATGAAAACACTTACCATACATAGAATAGGTTTTGCACTTTTACTTTTTCTAGGAATAGGCTGTGCAAATAGTGATGAATATTCCATCCCTGAAATAACATACTATGAATTACAACCAACCATTACGATGGAGCAACTATATAACATGGCTACCGATAGTATTCAAAAAATCACCACTGATGAGGTAATAGAGGCGTATGTAGTATCGTCGGATGTAGGAGGTAACTTTTTTAAATCCATATCTTTACAAAATAGAGAAGGAACTAAAGGTTTTTCACTTGCTGTAGATATGTATAATATTTATACAGAAGTAGAAGTAGGAAGAAAAGTATATATTTCTTTAAAAGATTTGTATTTTGGCATTTCGCACGGTGCACTATCAATAGGTGAAAGTGTCGAAGAGGGTAAAATAGTTCGCATTCGTCCTCAATTATTTAGAGATAAAGTATTGTTGTCTAGTGAAAAACTAAGCGAAGAGCAACTCATTCGCAAAATGACTATTAGCGAATTGAAGAGTAATAATAATTTGAATATTTTGGTAGAACTAGACCAAGTGCAATTTGATAAGAAAGAAGTTTTACAACCCTATTACGACCCTGCTAAAGCATATACAGGTGCTACGAATAGAAAAATAGAAGACCTTACTTCTAGTGTAGTATTTAGAACGAGCCAATACGCTCAATTTGCTCAGCAAATAATACCATTTAAAAGTGGAACAATACGAGGTATTCTCACAAAATATGGCTCTACATTCCAGTTTATGTCGCGTTCGATAGATGATATAAAATTAGATCAACCATATCGTTATGCTTCCACATATAAAGGAGGCACTGAAATAGTTTTTCAAGATCAATTTAGCCATGACTTCGAATCTTATGCTGTTTCAACTGACGAAATACCTCAGTTTATCAATGATCAAACGGAAGGAGGAAGATATTGGGAAATAAAATCTTTTGCACAAAATAAATTTATTCAAATGAGTTCGTTTGGAGGAGGTGGTGTGACGGCTAATGCCTATCTGTTTATACCAGCTTATTTTACAGGAAACAATGCCTTTTCATTTGAAACCAAAGATGGGTATTATAGAGGGGAAGTATTAAAAGTATATTATGTTTTGGAAGAGCATTATACTATAGGACAGTATATTACTAAAGAACATTTTATAGATATTACGGCTCATTTTATGATTTCACAAGGAAACGAAAATGGTTATGGAAGCCAATTCATACCAAGTGGAAATTACATCATTCCACAAATAGGGAATGGGTATATTGTATTTGAATACTTTGGAACACCTACACGAAGTACAACAATGCAAATAGATAACTTGCGATTGGAGTAATAATAAAAAAGCAACAGATAACTCTAATTTCTGTTGCTTTTTATATAGAAATATGAGAAATAATATCTAAAAAAGATATTAATACCCTAATTTTTCGCGTACTCTTTTCAATGTACTATTTGCAATAGCATTTGCTTTTTCTGCTCCGATGGTTAGCAAATGATCTAGTTCTTCTAGATTATTCATATAATAGTTATACTTTTCTCTGTGGGATTGAAATTTTTCTAAAATCAATTCATAAAGAGCTGTTTTTGCGTGGCCATAACCATAGTTTCCACCCAAGTAATTATTTCTCATCAACGCTACTTGTCCTGGATTTGCCAACAGTTTGTAAAGAGCAAAAACATTACAATTTTCAGGATCTTTAGGTTCTTCAAGCGGTGTAGCATCAGTGACGATACTCATAATTTGTTTTTTTAGTGCTTTGTCATCCAAAAAGATGTTGATATAATTGTTGCGAGATTTACTCATTTTTTGTCCGTCAGTTCCAGGAATAATCATTACATCTTCGCTGATTTTTGCATTTGGTAATACAAATGTTTCACCCATTTGGTGGTTGAAACGAGATGCTACATCACGTGTAATTTCCAAATGTTGGAGCTGGTCTTTTCCTACCGGAACCACTTCTGCATCATACAACAATATATCCGCTGCCATAAGCATAGGATAAGTAAACAATCCCGCGTTTACATCTGCGAGATAATCTTGCTTATCTTTAAATGAATGTGCCAAAGTCAAGCGTTGGAATGGAAAAAAACAACTCAAGTACCAACTCAATTCTGTACAAGCTGGCACATCTGATTGACGATAAAATACGGAGCGTTCTACATCAAGACCACAAGCAAGCCACGCTGCAGCCACGCTGTAAGTGTTGTTTCTCAATGTTTCCGCATCTTTTATTTGCGTAGCAGAGTGTAGATTAGCAATAAATATAAAAGATTGATCCTCAGAGTTATTTGCCATTTCTATTGCAGGCAATATAGCACCTAAGAGATTCCCTAAATGTGGCGTTCCAGTACTCTGAACACCTGTTAAAATTCTTGCCATTTTTTTTGTACGGATTTATATCTACAAAAGTACATTTTTTTTTCAAAGTAAAGGATTTGATAGCAGGTTTAACCTTTTTTGAGATATTAAATTCAAATAATATGTTTTTACATTCTTATATTTTTTATGAAATAATGTATATTTGCACTAGCCTTAGTTAGTACATTCGAAAGAAGTATATATCAATATGATGAGGTAAACAAGAAGTTTTAAAAGATTGTATTTTAAGAAATTGTATAGGATGGTAAAGACTATAAAAGATACAATAACTAATGCGTTTAACTTTTCTGGAACATTGAACAGAGAGAATTATTGGATGTCTGTTGCGACGTATTTCATATTCTACAGAATCATGAGATCGTTGCTTGGTGTTGTTGTAAGAGCAGTATCGAAAATGTTTCTTGATAGTGCAGATATCGAACCTGGAGGTGTCTTGTATTCAGGAATGTTTGATTACTATTCTATACTGTTGTTTCCTTTGGTTGCAGCAACGGTAAGAAGGTTGCGAGATACAGGACTTTCTGTTTGGTTTATATTCTTGCCAGTGGTTAATCTTTTACTTTGTCTAAAACCTTCTAAAAAGGAGGTGATAAGTAGCGATAACAGATAGTGATTTTGAAAATTATACCAAAAAGAGCAGATGTGTTTGTCTGCTCTTTTTTTGTTGTTTGCAGAAGTTGCTCCAACGCATAAGTAAGTTTTTGTTGTGACTAAAAATATTGTTTAACTTCGCTTAAAAATACTAGAATAATGCACAAATATATCTTTTGGACATTGTGGCGCATTTGGTTTTATGTGCTTATACTTATAGTTATTGTCATATTATCCCCTTTGTTGATAGTTAGTTTATCGATAGAGAAATTATATCCCTTTTTTATGAAACTGGCTCGTATTTGGGCACTTGTGGTTTTCTATGGTATGGGGTTTAGATACGACAAAAAACAATGGCAAAAGATCGATGAAAAGCAAAGTTATATTTTTGTTGCCAATCATACATCGATGATGGATATTATGCTGATGCTCATTTTGATAAAAAATCCTTTTGTGTTTATAGGGAAGAAAGAATTGGGCAAGTTACCTATTTTTGGATTTTTTTATAAAAGAGCTTGTATATTGGTAGATCGTTCTAGTGCGCAAAGTAGAAGAGAGTCTATACAAAAAGCACAAGAAAAACTGAATAAAGGTTTGAGTATCTGTATTTTTCCAGAAGGAGGAGTGCCAGAACCAGAAGTGGTTCTTGACAATTTTAAAGACGGAGCTTTTCGATTGGCAATTGATTTTCAAATTCCCATAGTAGCGATGACCTTTGTAGGATTAAAACAAGGGTTTTCCTATAATTTCTTTTCGGGAAAACCGATGAAAATAGATGTTTATATGCATGCCCTTTTTGAAACAAAGGAAATGGAGATGAAAGATAAAAATCAATTAAAAGAAGAGGTTTATCAAACCATACTTTCTAAGTTAGAATAATTCTTTTAGCACCGTTAAAGATTTGGTTTCCTTAAAATTATAGACGTGGTATTGGTAGTATCGCTGCAATAAATCAAGCAGCGTTCTACGCTCTATTTGTCTGAATATAGATCGCTGTTGGAAAGAGTGTTGCAGTAGTTTTTTTAATAAAAAAGTTTCATCTTCGTCGAAGTTTTCATCACTCGGTAAATTGGTAAATATTCCTTCTTTAGGAGAGAAATATATCCCATCACAAGAGTCATCAGGATAAAAACCAAGGTATTTGGTGAGTTCTTTCAAAAATACTAAATGAAAATCTGCAAAAAAATCATTTTGGTCAAACCATATAAAGGCAGTTTCTAGAAAAGCAAAGAGGTTGTTATCTTCTTGATTTTCCTGAATAGTAATGGTTAGAAATTCACCGAGAAACATAGCAATTGTACATTTGCTAAAATCGCTCGTAAGACTTTCATACGGAGTGTATAGTTTTAGGTCAGAAATATATTCTAAAGTTCCTTTTTTCTTGTGAGTGGCAGATATTTCCAAAAGGGTTAACGGTTGAAAATAAGCAATATTCCACTTTTTGTTAGATTTAGAAAAAGCATTTCTAACGAAATAAGATACGATACCATTTTGCTCGGTATAGCACTTTACGATAATGTTTGTGTCTTGGTATTTGATATAATGTAAAACAATAGCCTTTGTTTGCATTAGCGAATAATCATTACTTTTTTAGTTGTTGTTTCTTCGCTAGATTTAGAAGATACAAAAATAAGGTAAACTCCAGAGGCTACTTTTGCACCTCTAAAATTAGTTGTATTCCATTGTACTGTACCTCCATTTGAAGTAGTTTCAAAAACCAAATTACCAGCAGTATCTGTAATTTTTACCACAGCTTCAGAAGAAAGTCCAGAAATTTGAACCGAACCGTCGTTTTCCGGACGCAATGGATTTGGATAGACATATACATTAGATAAGTCGGAAGAAGCATCGGTTGCTATATGTTGAAAAGAAACCATTCCTTTGCGCGTTGCGAAAAACACTTCACCTGTTTGTCCATCAATCGCTATGTCTAAGACATTATTGTCTGGTAGAGGAGAATTTTCTTTGTCGAAGTGGTAAATAGTTTGTTGTCCATTTTCAGAAATTAAAAACACTCCTGCATCGGCAATAGATACCCATTTTTGATTAGCTCCATTAACTTTTATCTTTAATATGGATTGTTGATAAAATAGCTCTTGAGCTAACCCGTCATCCATAATTATTATGGCGTTAGCTTGTATAGATGAACTTGTGCGAAATGCATCTATAGAAGGAATTACGCGAAGTCCGTAAGCAGTACCAATCCAAAGTTGGTCGTTTTTATCTAATTCTATAGTATTTGTAATTCTTGCAGGTAGAGTAACCGAAATATTTTTGTTTGTACTTTCGTTAAATGCAATGAGTGGATTAGAGTTACCGCCCATCCACTTCGTACCATTTTTATCTATTACAGCAGCAGTAATACCTTGAATGGTTGTAAACGATGGAATAGTATAACTTTGCCAATTGCCATTTTTATCGAGTTTGTGTAGTTGTTTATCTACAAATGAATTGGTAAACCAAGCAACTCCTTGTGCATCAAACACAGGGCCGTTTACACGAATATCATTGGTGTTATCGTCGTAAATTCCGAGTAAGCTACTATTTTGAGCATCGTATTTTACAACTTCACTATCTTCTATGTTGTTTGCGAGATTGATTTTTGCAACACCGTTAAAAAAAGAACTTATATAGAGTGTTTTAGGATTATTAGGGTCAAAACTCAAATGAGAGGTAGAACGAAAAGGAGCTATTTTCTCATAGGGAATATGGCTCCAATTTTTAGACTGAATAGATAATCTACTGATGCCGTATTCAGGTAAGTTTCTCCCATACGGATTGTAGTTGATATCGTATCCACCATAAATAGCCCATAATTGATTTTGATTTGTAGTGATAATTCTAAAATAATCATTGGTTAAAGCACCATCAGGTTGTAATGCAACCAAAGTATCATCTGTAAACGATTTTTTAAATAGACCTTTATCTTCTGATGCGAGATAAATGTAGTTGTTTTTAGTAGCAGCTGTTCGGAACATCCCCGTTTGATAATCTGCTATTTTTTCTGAAACAAAAGAAAAATCTTGATTGTATATACGAACAAGCCCTTTATAGATAAGAGATAAATACGATTCGTTGGTTTCTATTCTCACAAAATCAGGGTATACATCAAATAGTAGCTCAGAGGAAGATTCTGAAATTTTATGCATAGTGTAATCCGAACGAACACCGATTAATTGTTGATTGAAAAGACATATAAAATTCCAAGAATCTTCGTTGTAAATGAGCCATTGCGAATAGTCCATTAAATTACCAGATAAAGAAATTCGCTTTATTGATTCATTCTCAACGTTTGCGTAGAGGTAGTTTTCGTGAATTAATACATTTAATACGTTGGCATAATCTCCGTTTTCTCCTATATAATAGCTGTCGCCGAAGAAATTGTCTGTAAGTTGTAAAGTGGTAATTCCATAGCCAGTAGCAATGTACGCCAAGTCGTTGGATATAACTATTTGATTGATTTTTTTCTGATTTTCGGCAAGAGTAAATTTGTCGTAAATGAAATTTAATGGAGTTACTACAGACGTTTTCTCATTGACAATTGCCATTTTACCATTGCTACTTCCTACAATAATTTTTTGGTGTTTGCTACTGTATCCTAGTGCAGAAATATCCTCTAATTTAAAATCGTTAACAGTGTTGTATATCTGTGTTATTTCATCATTGTCAGATAGCACAAAAAGTGCATTTTCTGTTGCCACAATAGTTTTGTTGTTCTCTAAGTGTATACTCCTAATTTGATTATAGGAAAAGTAATCTTTCCAAGACAAATTTTGAGCAGTTGAGAAATTAAAACAACAAAAAGTGAATAGTAACGATATAAGCAATTTCATAATGAATAATATTTCTACTACAAATATAATGGTAAACCCCTAAAAAAAAAGGAGGGAGGTTAATTATTAACACGGTGTTGAAAAGATTTTGAAAATAATACGAAAAACCAGCAGGTAAATTCCTAACTTAGAAAACAGAAAAACTAGTAGTTTGTGTGTTTTTAATCAATTGTATATCACTGAATTGATGTTGTAAGAGAAAGCAATTGAAGAGAAGAAATATGGGCTGCTAGCATTTCGAATAAAGCAAATACAAAATAAAAAAAATATTACAAAAAGCTATGAGTATTTTTGACAAACGAGTGAATTATAAACCGTTCGAATATCCAGAAATTTTAGATTTTACCAATGCGATTAACAAGTCGTTTTGGGTGCATTCAGAGGTTGATTTTACAGCCGATATTCAAGACTTTCATTCACATCTCAATATCAATGAAAGAGAGATTGTAAAACGCAGTTTGTTGGCAATTGCACAAATTGAAGTAAATGTAAAAACCTTTTGGGGGAATCTATACCAACATTTACCCAAACCTGAATTTAACGGTTTAGGAAGTACGTTTGCAGAATGCGAATTTCGCCACTCAGAAGCATACTCAAGATTGTTAGAAGTATTGGGATATAACAATGAGTTTGAGAAAGTAATTGATATACCAGTTATCAACAAGAGAATTCAATATTTGTCTGATGCATTAAAACATTCGAAAGCAGAAGACAAAATGGATTATTTAAAATCGTTGATTTTGTTTACGATTTTGATTGAAAATGTATCATTGTTTAGTCAGTTTGCAATAATCTTATCGTTTACACGTTTTAAAGGAGCGATGAAAAATGTGAGCAATATTATTGCTTGGACTTCTGTAGATGAACAAATTCACGCCAATGCAGGAATTTTTATCGTAAACAAAATTAAATCAGAATTTCCAGATTATTTCAACAGTGCAACAGAGGAAGAGATTGTTGAAATTGTGAAGCATTCAATAGCAATTGAAGAAGAAATTTTAGATTGGATTTTTGAGTACGGAGAATTAGAACACATTTCGAAGGAAAACCTACTCAATTTTATGAAGTTTAGAATCGACGAGAGTTTGGTGCAAATTGGAATGAAGAAAATATATCAAATTTCAGAGTCTAATTACCAGCCGATGATTTGGTTTGAAGAAGAAATATTTGCTAATAGTTTGGACGATTTCTTTGCAAAACGCCCCGTAGATTATACAAAACACGACAAGAGTATTACAGCAGATGACTTGTTTTAATAACAACAATATAGGATAACAACAATAATGGAAAGACTTTGGTGGCTCAATGAAGAGAGCGAACAAATATTAAATAGAGGATATTTACTAAAAGGGGAAACTGCACAAAAAGCAATAGAGCGTATAGCCAATGCTGCTGCACAACGTTTATATAAACCAGAATTGGCAGATGCTTTTATCGAAATGATAGAAAAAGGTTGGATGAGTCTTAGCTCGCCAATTTGGGCCAATTTAGGAACAGAGAGAGGATTGCCTATTTCGTGTTTTAACGTATATGTACCTGACCACATCGAAGGAATTACGCATAAATTAGGAGAAGTAATTATGCAAACAAAAATCGGTGGTGGAACATCAGGATATTTCGGAGAGTTGCGCGAAAGAGGTAGTGCTGTAACAGACAACGGAAAATCATCAGGAGCAGTTTCGTTTATGAAATTGTTTGATACAGCTATGGATACCATCAGTCAAGGAGGTGTGCGTAGAGGAGCTTTTGCTTCGTATTTAGATATCGATCATCCTGATGTGAAAGAATTTTTACAAATCAAAGATATCGGACATCCAATTCAAAACTTGTTTTTCGGTGTTTGTATTCCAGATTATTGGATGCAAGATATGATTGAAGGCGATCGTGAAAAGAGAGAGATTTGGGCAAAAGTATTAGAAAGCCGTCAACAAAAAGGTTTGCCGTATTTGTTCTTTACAGATAATGTAAATCGCAATAAGCCAGATGTATACAAAGAAAAAGAGATGAAAATTTACGCGAGTAATTTATGCTCGGAAATTGCTCTACCTTCCAATAGAGATGAGTCTTTTGTGTGCTGTTTGTCTTCAATGAATTTAGAGTTATACGATGAATGGAAAGATACAGAAGCAGTGAAATTAGCTACTTATTTCTTAGATGCAGTAATGTCTGAATTCATCGAAAAAACAGAAGGAAATTACTATCTACAATCGGCACACAACTTTGCTAAAAGACATAGAGCTCTTGGTTTAGGGGTAATGGGATGGCATTCATATCTTCAAAAAAATATGATTGCTTTCGAAAGTTTGGAAGCTAAGATGCTTACAAATCAAATCTTCTCTGAAATTCAAGCAAAATCATTAAAAGCATCTCAAGATTTAGCTAAAATTTACGGAGAACCTGAAGTGTTGAAAGGATATGGACGTAGAAATACAACCTTGATGGCTATTGCTCCTACAACATCTTCTTCAGCGATTTTAGGACAAACATCTCCAGGAATTGAACCTTATTCTTCAAACTATTACAAAGCAGGTCTTGCAAAAGGAAACTTTATGCGTAAAAACAAGTACTTGAAAAAAGTTTTAGAAGAAAAAGGTATCGATAACGAAGAAACTTGGAGAAGCATTATGCTCAACCATGGAAGTGTTCAACATTTGAATGAATTGACTCAAAAGGAAAAAGATGTATTTAAAACGTTTAAAGAATTGAGTCAGTATGAAATTATTCTTCAAGCTTCTATTCGTCAAAAATATATCGACCAAGCACAAAGTTTGAACATTAATATCCCGTCTAATATTCCGATTAAGGATGTTAATAATCTAATCATTGAAGCGTGGAAATTAGGTATAAAATCACTTTATTATCAAAGAAGCCAGAGTGTTTCAAAAGAATTTGTAAATAACTTAGTGGCTTGTGTAAGTTGTGAAGGATAATACTAGAGTATTTTATTAGCTATCTATAGTGAAAGAAAGAGGCTGTTTCAAACAATGAAACAGCCTCTTTCTTATAATAATCGGGAGATCAGAAAAGATTAGTTAGAGTCTAACACATGAGATAAATGATGATTTTCATGGTGTTTTAGAACGTTTAATATACAAGACGATGTTTGCTTATCTTACTTGTCAATCGATGAAATAATCATTAAAAAACGCTATAAAAAGAGGTTGTTATCGTTCTTGTCTTTAAGTTCAAAACGATTGTTGAGGTATTTAAATAATAGAAAGAAAAATATTCCATTAATGATACCAACCAAATATCCTGTGAGAATATCTGAAGGGAAATGCAATCCTAGATATATTCTTGAGTAAGCAAATACAAGTGGAAAAAGGAAAAGCCAATAAGCTTGGGAATAGTATTTTCGGAGTATAGCGTAT
>JBHBEQ010000141.1:0-2571 GCA_041785575.1 Flavobacterium sp. | reverse complement strand
TGCTGAGCAAATGTCAGCTGAGAAGAAAGGATTGATATGTAAGCGAGCCATTTTTTCATGATAATTCAGATTTCAAATTTTGTGCCATTAAAATTGTTGTCCAAGAATGAAATGCGTTTGGAAACCACCTTTGTTATTTGTTCCTGGCACTTTGTCAAATCCGTAACCAAAATCAATTCCTAACATTCCAACCATTGGCATATTTACGCGAATACCAGCACCAGCAGAGCGTTGTAGTTTGAATGGATTATATTCTTTAAATGAATTGTATGTAGCACCAGCATCAGCGAAAACTAATACAAATGCTTTCATTTGCGCTTTTAGACTAATTGGATATCTCAATTCCATAGAGAATTTATTGTACACAGTTCCACCAGTTGATGTTTGAGAGCTGTGTCCTGGAGTAAGGGATTGTTCTTCGTATCCTCTTAATGGAATGTTTTCTCTACCATCCAATGCCCAGTTCATCATTCCACTTCCTCCAAGGAAATATCTTTCGAATGGAATTACACCTCTATCTTGGTTGTACGCACCTAAAAATCCAAATTGACCGTTGGTTCTCAATACCAATTTTGGTGCTAATTCTACGTACCAATCTGCTTTAAAATTGATTTTGTAGTATTCTAACCAATTGAATTTTTTCTGATCTACTTTTTGTTGATCTACAGCTGCATCTCTCCAATCAGAAACAGGTAATCCGTTTTCGTCTACATATGTTCCAATAGGAATATCTGCTCCAGTTTGGCTGTTTTTGGTTAGTTCTGTTGTTACTTTTTTGTATTCTTGTAGATTTTCTAAATCGGCGTAATTTACCTTGTTCCACAATGAATATGGAGGTGTAAATTTAGCAGTGATAGAGAATCTAGAACCACTAGAAGGGAAGATGAAAGGGTCTATACCTCCTACATTGTCTCTAGTTAATTCAACTGTATAGTTGAAATTTCTAGAGCGACCATTATTAAAATTCAAACTTCTTAAACCATAGTTGTTTAGGTCGTATTGTTGAAATGTCAATGATTGAGACAATATAAATTTATCATCTGGTATCACTAATCTTTTCGCTAAACCTAAAGTTATTGTAGTAATACCCAATCCTTGACTTCTATCAATATTTCTTGTTTGGTAGTCGTACATATTTTGTTTACTGTAGGAAATAGTACCAAATAATTGCATAGGTTTTTTACCACCAAACCAAGGTTCTTGAAAATTGAGACTATAGGTCTGAAAATATGTACTAGCTTGCAATCTCAAAGACATTTTTTGAGCTTCTCCCATAGGGAAAGGTCTATATGCATTTGGGTTGAAAATGTTTTTTGCAGAGAAGTTGTTAAACGATAGAGCTAAAGTACCAATGAAAGTATTTCCTCCATATCCACCTTGAACTTCTACTTGGCTTTGCCCTGTTTCTACAACTCCCCATTCTACGTCTACAGTACCAGATGAAGGATCTTGGTTTTTGATTCCTGGATTGATAGATTGGGCATCAAAGATACCCATAGCACCCAATCTTCGCATACTTTCAATAATATCCGCTTTTCTCCATAATTGTCCAGGACGAGTCAAAACTTCTCTTAAAATTACTTGGTCTTCAGTATTGTCATTTCCTGTTACGGTAATGTAATTATACTTTGCTTGAGGACCTTCTAATATTCTAAAATCTATATTGATCGTATCATTAGAAACTTTTTCGATAGGCATTACCCTAGACCAAAGATATCCTTCGTTTTGTAAAGAATTAGTTAGATCAAATGCATCAGGATTTGAATTGTCTTGAGTGCGTTTTTGCAATGCGATACCATTGTAAACATCTCCTTTTTTAAATCCAATGATACGACGTAATTGTTGATCTGTATAAACTGTGTTTCCTATAAAGCGTAGGTCTCCAAAATAGTATTTTTTCCCCTCATCTAATTTTAAATTTATTGCAATAGTGTTAGATTTAGGATTGTATATTGTGGTGTCGCTAATTATACGTGCATCTCGAAACCCATTTTCTTTATACGCATTTGCAATGTTTGTTAAATCTTCTTCGTATTTTTCTTGAATAAATTTAGAAGGTTTGAAAATACGCATAGGATTTAGCGGATTTTTTATTTTGGTGTTTTTCATTGCACCAAGCAATTTTTTATTTGCAATTTTCTTGTTGCCCTCGAATGTAATGGAAGAAATGCGAACTTTTTTCCCTTTGTCGAAGTTTATTATAAGGTCGCGGGTTTTTGGATCATTATTTTCAACGATTTTAATATCTGTTTTTGAGTTGAAATAACCATCCTTTTTGTATTTGTTTGAAAGATAGTATTTTGTGTTGTTGATAAAGTCTTGTGTGATTACTTTTTTCGGGTCTTTATCTGTAAGTTTCATGTTTTTCAACATTTCTTGCGTTTTAGATTTACTAAGACCGTTAAGTGTAACTTTATTAATTTTAGGCAACTCATTAATGTGTAAAATAAGATTTAATGTATTACCTTCTATAGATTGTTCATAAAAATTAATATCACTGAAAGTACCTATTTTCCAGAGTTTCTTGATGGCATTAGAAAGTTCTTCTCCTGGAATAGAAATTTTTTTGAC
>JBHBEQ010000140.1:0-11762 GCA_041785575.1 Flavobacterium sp. | reverse complement strand
TTATCTTTCGGAAAGCGCTACAGTAGTTGGCGAAGTAGAAATTGGAAAAGAATGCAGTATATGGTTTAATGCTGTAGTACGAGGAGATGTAAATTACATAAAGATTGGAGATAGAGTAAATGTTCAAGACGGAGCAGTTATTCATTGTACCTATAAAAAACATCCAACAATTATAGGAAATAATGTTTCGATTGGACATAATGCAATTGTTCACGGATGTACAATTCACGATAACGTTTTGGTAGGTATGGGGGCAATAGTCATGGATAATTGTGTAGTGAATAGTCAAGTGATAATAGCTGCAGGTTCGGTAGTAACTCAAAACAGCATATTAGAAGCAAATAGTATATATGCAGGTGTTCCTGCTAAGAAAGTTAAAGAGTTAGACGAGTCTAATTTTAAAACAGAGATAGAACGCATTGCAAATAACTATGTGTTGTATTCTAGTTGGTTTAAATAATACCTTATATTGTGTAGAAATACCTTCTTGGAATACAAATAAATTACTACATTTGTACATAAAAAATAAACAACACATATTTTCATAATGATTAAAAACGATTTATACGGTAAGGAACTAGCTTTTCAGGCAGACAGACGTAAAGCTTGTGTAGAGTTAATCAAGATTGTAAATGATTTATGGTATGATAAATCTATTGAATTAATTCTTTTTAGAAATCAATTGTTGGATAGAAATGTAAGTGATATTATAAACTTACACGAATATGCAGCGAAATTTGTTGAGAAACCAATAAATGTATTCGACACAGTTGAAATTGCAAGAGCTATTTCTACTTTAGATTTAAGTCCAGCTCGTATCGATTTAGGTAAACTTACGTATGAATACCATTTAGAAGGAAATAATTACAACGATACACTTTCTTTTGTATTGACAAAATTAAAAGATGCAAAAAACACTGAAGAAATAATTCCAAAAGATGTTGTTCTTTATGGATTTGGACGTATCGGACGTTTGTTAGCAAGAGAATTGATGTCTAAAATCGGAAAAGGACAACAATTACGTCTTAGAGCAATCGTAACAAGAGATAAAAATGATGCAGTTTCAATGGAGAAAAGAGCTTCATTACTACGTCATGATTCTGTACACGGAGATTTTCACGGTTCTGTATCTGTTGACTTAGAAAATCAATGTTTGATTATCGATGGTTCTCCAGTAAAATTAATCAGTGCTGCACAACCAGAAGATATTGATTATACAGTTTACGGAATTGAAGATGCATTGGTAATTGACAACACAGGAGTATTTAAAGACGAAGAGGCTTTGTCACGTCATTTAAAATCTAAAGGTGCATCGAAAGTATTGTTAACAGCTCCAGGAAAAGGTGTGCCAAATATTGTATATGGTGTAAACCACGAAGATTACAAAGTTGATGAAGTGCCAATTTGGTCTGCAGCATCTTGTACTACTAATGCAATCACACCTATCTTAGCAGTAGTAGAAAAAGAATTAGGAGTTGTAAAAGGACACTTAGAAACAATTCACGCATATACAAATGACCAAAATTTGGTTGACAATATGCACAAAAAATACAGAAGAGGTAGAGCAGCTGCTTTAAATATGGTAATCACTGAAACAGGAGCAGGAAGCGCTGTTGCTAAAGCGTTACCTTCATTGGCAGGAAAACTTACATCAAATGCTATTCGCGTTCCAGTTCCAAATGGTTCATTA
The DNA here is from genome assembly GCA_041785575.1 of Flavobacterium sp. GTDB lineage: Bacteria > Bacteroidota > Bacteroidia > Flavobacteriales > Flavobacteriaceae > Flavobacterium. The sequence continues at coordinate 10,072 of JBHBEQ010000140.1, read as the reverse complement.
GTAGTATTGAATTTAGAGTTTGAAAAAGCAACTACAAAAGAAGAATTGAATAACTTAATGAAAAAATATGCTCTTGAAGGAAAATTAGTAGAGCAAATTAAATATTCAATGAACAACGAATTGGTATCTTCTGATATCGTTGGTACATCGGCTCCATCTATTTTTGATAGCAATGCAACGATTGTTTCTGCAGATGGTAAAAATGCTGTAATGTATGTATGGTATGACAATGAGTTCGGATACTCAATGCAAGTAGTTCGTTTAGCTCGTTATATTTCTAAAGTAAGAAGATATTTCTACTATTAATATATCGCTTTCTTGAAGAATAACGAAAATAATTTATAACCAAAAAGCCGGTTTTCTCTGAAGAAAACCGGCTTTTTAATGTTATATAATTAGCTCATTGTGTTAGAACTTAATCAATATTTTTACTTGTTTGATTTGCTAATTTAAGGTATAGAAATTAAACATATTCTCAATACCATCTCTTTTTATTTTTCTTAGAATTATCTGATTTTCGAGATTTATTTTTATTCTTTGCGTTGCTTTTTGATTGTGTGAAAGCTTTGTTTTTATTGCGATAATCCTTTTTTGCATTAGGATTATTCTCTTTCCAAGGATATGGATTGTTTTTAACTATTTTTACCTGAGTTCGAATCAGTTTTTCGATTTCTTTCCAATAGTTATGTTCATCTCTTCCTACAAAAGAGTAAGCAATACCATCGTTTCCAGCTCTTCCTGTTCTACCAATGCGATGTACATAAATTTCTGGAATGTTTGGAATGTCGAAATTGATTACATAAGGCAATTGTTGGATATCTATTCCTCTCGAAGCAACATCGGTAGCAACTAATATTGAAATTTCTTTGTTTTTAAATCGTTCTAAAACTTGCAAGCGGGTGTTTTGAGATTTATCACCGTGAATAGAATCGCAAGTATATCCTTCTTTTTGTAAGGTTTCAACAACACCATCTGCACCTTGCTTGGTTCGAGTAAAAATGAGTATGTTTTCTAATTTTTCTGTTTCTATCAGATGTTTCAGAAGTTTTTTCTTATCTTCTTTTTCTACTAAATAAACTTTTTGAGAGACATTGTTTGCAGTACTTGAAATTGGGTCAACTGCTATGTATTCAGCTTTTGAAAGAAATTCATCTGCAAGTTCGCGAATAGCTAATGGCATAGTTGCAGAAAACAAAAGAGTTTGTCTGTTTTCTGGAGAAAGTGATATTATTTTTCTCACATCAGCAATGAATCCCATATCGAGCATTAAATCTGCTTCGTCTATAACCAATTGATGTAATCCATCTAAGTTGATGAATTTTTGTTTGTATAAATCCAAAAAACGTCCGGGTGTGGCAATAAGTACATCCACACCTTCTTTTAAAGCATCAACCTGTGGTTGTTGACTTACACCACCATAAACTACCAATGTGCGAATAGCCGTGTATTTGGAAATAAGTTCAAATTGTTCTCCAATTTGAACAGCAAGCTCTCTAGTTGGACTTAAAACTACCGTGCGAATTTGTTTTCTCTTTTTAGGAGAACCTACAATTCTATGGATATTATTTATGATAGGAATAGCAAAAGCAGCAGTCTTTCCAGTACCTGTTTGAGCACATCCAACCAAATCTTTACCGTTGCAAATAATAGGTATTACACGCTCTTGAATTGCTGTAGCTTCTTTGTATGATAAATCGTTTAATGCTTCGAGAACATTGTTATTAAGCGAAAACTCAGAAAAAGTCATCTTTTTATTTACAAAGTTACTATTTTAGAAATGATTTGCAATTGTTTTTGCAATGATTGGAAATCATTTAGCTCTTATTTCATTGAAAATTTTATCTTTGCATAAAAAAAAACATTTTGAAAACAAGAATAAAAAAGATATCAAAAGTTTTATTATTCGGGATTTTAGGTGTAATGCTACTTCTAGTATTACTTATATTAAGTCTGAGAATTCCTAGTGTTCAAAATTTTGTAAAAGACCGTCTAGTTGTATACTTAGAGGATAAAATCCAAACTAAAGTTCAGTTAGATCGTGTTTATGTGGGATTTCCAAATCGTATTTTACTAGAAAAATTTTATCTTCAAGGGCAGCAAGTGGATACGCTTTTGTATGTAGAATCACTCAATGTAGCTCTAGATATTCCACAACTTATCAATAGCAAGGCAGATATTACTTCGATAGATCTAAAAGGTGTCAGAACAAATGTTGTACGTTCTGAAAATGGGGATTTTAACTTTCAATATATCATTGATGCTTTTGCAACACAAGATGATGAAGAATCAGAATCAAAACCATTTATCATCTCTTTAGACAAATTGCGCTTTAGAGATATAGACGTTTCATTTATTGATAAACAAGCTAGAAATGATGTTCGTGTATATTTTAACGAGTTAGATATTCGTGTAAAAGAATTTGATTTAGAGGGTAATAAATATGCATTGGATAAAATCTTGTTAGATGGATTAAAGCTTGATTTCAAGCAAGATTTGTTGAGCGAAATTGCTGATAATGTTCAACAAAAAGTAGATTCTCTTTCCAATCAAAAACCGATGCAATTAGATTTAGGTAAAATAAAACTTACCAATATCAATGTTAATTATTTAGATGAAAACTCTAAAACTTACTCAAAAATAAATTTGGGTGAATTTTATACAAAATTCAACAAATTAGATTTGCCAAATATGCAATTTGCTTTAGATGAAATTTCGCTAAAAAAATCTACCATTGATGCACAGTTATTTTTAGCAACAACAGATGAAAGTCCTACAGCAAAAACTGAGGAAAAAGGGGATTCTCCAAAATTAGGAATACAATTAAACAAGTTGTTGTTTGATGATGTAAATCTTTCGTATCACAACAATGCACAGCCAAAAGCAAAGCAAGGAATAGATTTTAATCATTTGGATTTTACGCGTTTTAATGTGCTTTTAGAAAACTTTGAAATGAAAGACGATACTTTTTCAGGAGAAGTTAAAAAAGGAGAAATTGTAGAAAAAAGTGGTTTAAATATAGAGCGATTTGAAACGGATTTTTATTACGGACAAAAAGAAGCCTATTTAAAAAATCTTCATTTACAAACACCTCAAACACTTTTAAAAGATGAAGTTATACTTACATACGAATCTGTTGACCAATTAACGAATCAATTGGATAAAGTCGCTATACAATTAAATTTAAATAACAATAAAATTGGATTTAAAGATTTGTTGCTGTTAGCACCTGATTTAAAAAATACCTCTCCATTTTCAACATATAAAAATGAAGTACTTGTATTTGATGCAAAAGTATCTGGGAAAATGGAAGATTTATTATTGCAAAAAATTATTGTAAAAGGGTTTGATGGAACGTATGTAGATGTAAAGGGAAGAATAAAAAATGCTACCAATCGGGATAAATTATGGTATGACATTAAAGCAAATCGAATAGCTACAAATGCGAAGGCAATAAAAAAACTCGTTCCGCCAAACACAATTCCTGCAAATATCCATTTGCCTAATTCGTTTACACTTTCGGGAGTCGCTAGGGGCACAACAAAGCAGGTCGATTCACAACTAAACCTCCTTACCAGCTATGGAAATGCCGATATAAAGGCTAACGTAGATATGCGTAAACCAAATAGTGAAAAATACGATATTACAGCAAACATAAAAAATCTATATGCAGGAAAGTTTATACAAAATAGCGATATAGGAGCAATTAATGGTGCTGTTAAAGTTAGTGGTGTTGGATTTGACCCTAATACAGCAAAGGCTAAAATAGATGCTAAAATATATTCAGCAACATATCAGAATTATACCTATAGAAATATTGATATCAATGGAAATTTAGCAAATTCACAACTTAATGCAAATATTGCATCAAAAGACGAAAATGCTCAATTAAACCTTTTGGTATCTACCTCTATTTCTGATAAACCATCCCTTAAAGTTTCTGGAAATCTGGTAAAAATAGATTTGCATAAATTAGGATTTTACTCAACTCCAATGCAATTTGCCGGAATAGTAGATGTAGGATTTCAGAGTATAGATCCAGATGCTTTGAATGGATATGTGTATTTAGAAGAATTTGAAGTTTCAGATGAGCGTTCGGTGTTTCCTGTATCAGACATTCGTTTAGAAGCTCATTCTGATGAAAATTACAATAAAATTACGTTAACTTCACAGTTGTTAGATGCAGAAATTCAAGGTAAGTTTAAACTAACTCAAATAGGAGATGCTTTGATGCAAACGGTAAACGAGTATTACTCTTTACCAATACAGATGAATAAGAAAAAAATAGATCCTCATCAATTTTTCACTTTTGAGGCACAAGTGAAAAACAATCCACTTATTCGTAGATTTTTACCAGATCTAACATATTTTGAAAACCTTACAGCAGAAGGTAGTTTTGAAGCAGATAGTAAGAAAATTGAAATAGAAGCTCATATACCACAACTGGTTTATGGTGAAAACAATATACAAAAAGTTGATTTTTTCATTCATAATAGAGAAGAGGCTTTGTTCTATGATTTAGCCTTAGAAGAGTTGAAGATGGAACAATTTGCTCTGTCAAAAATCACTTTAAACGGAAAAGCGGCAGAAAATATTATTGATTACGAATTAGCATCAAAAGACTATGACGGCAATCAACAATACCTCATTGCAGGAAGTGCAGAAAATCTTACAAATGCTATAAAAATATCTCTTTTGCCCAATAAGTTAATGTTGAATTATTTAGACTGGGAAGTTTTTCCTGAAAATGAATTACTCATCGCAAAAGAAGGTATATATGCAAATCAGTTTTTATTGTCAAACAAGGATAGTAAAATACAATTACAGACAGATGAATCTACTCCTTCAAAACCATTGAATATTTCTATAAGAAATTTTAAAATTGAAGATATAACCGAAATGATAAAAAAAGATACACTATTAGCAAAAGGTGTTATCGATGGAGATATTCGCGTAGAAAATCTTACGAAAGAAATGGCTTTTACTTCAGATGTAACCATTTCAGATTTGCACGTTTTTGGAAATCAAATTGGAAAAGTTACAGCAAAAGTGGACAACAATACTCCGGAACAATATAATGTATTTGTACAACTTTCAGAAAATAAAAACGATGTGTTGGTTACTGGAAAATACAAAACCACGGATAGCAATTTTGATTTTGATGTAGATATAAAGAATTTACAAATGAAAACAATAGAAAGTTTTTCGTTTGGCAAACTTCAAAATACGAAAGGATTTTTCTCCGGACATTTAGTAGTGTCGGGTACAGCAGATAAACCATCAATTTTAGGACGTATAGATGCTAATGATGTAGCTTTTTCTGTAAAAGAATTTGGTGTGAACCTCACCAATATAAACGACGGAGTGGCGTTTACACATTCTGGATTAGAATTCAATCGATTCCGTTTGTATGACACGGCAGGAAATGATATGGTTGTAAATGGTGTGATAAACACCAAAGATTATCAAAAGTTTGATTTTGGATTAAACATTTCAGGGCATAATTTCAAGGTGGTAAATACTGAAAAAGAAGCCTCTAATATGGTTTATGGAACATTAGCTTTGGATGCAAACCTCAATATTAAAGGAAACTTAGATTTGCCAAAAGTAGATGGAACTTTGCGAATTACAGACCAAACCGATTTTACTTTTGTAATGCCACAAACAAGTCCAGCAGTACAAGAGCGAGATGGAATTGTTGAATTTATCCATCCAAATCAACAATTAGATATAGAAGAAAATGAAGATGAGGAGCAAGTGCAAATCAAAGGTTTAGATGCAAATATCAATATCAGTCTCGATCCAAAAGCTCAAATGTCAATAATTATTGATCAGGCAAATGGAGATTTCGTAAAACTCAAAGGAGATGCAGAATTGTCTGCAGGAGTAGATCCGTCTGGAAAAACAACCCTTGTCGGTCGTTTTGAAGTTAAAGAAGGAGCTTATGAAATGTCGTTTAATCTTATCAAGAGAAAATTTGATATAAAAGATGGAAGTTCTATTACTTGGACTGGAGAACCTACAAAAGCTGATGTAGATATTACAGCAGTTTATGTAGCAAATGCAGCTCCATTGGATTTGATTGAAAATCAATTGGCAGGAAAATCGACATCTGAAATCAATTTATACAAACAAAGAATGCCTTTCAATACCTTGCTAAAAATGAAAGGTGAGTTGATGAAACCAGAAATTTCTTTTGACATTGAAATAGACGAAGAAAATCCTTCGGTGTCGAGCCAAGTAGTAACAGACGTAAAGTCTAAATTAGAACAACTGCGTACGGAAGAAGCTGAGATGAACAAACAAGTGTTTGCTTTATTGCTGTTGAATAGATTTGTAGGGGAAAATCCGTTTGCAAGCAGTACAGGTGTTTCGGCAGAAACTATGGCAAGACAAAGTGTGAGTAAATTATTATCTCAGCAACTTAATAACCTAGCATCCGATTTGATTTCAGGAGTAGAAATAGATTTTAATCTAGAATCTACCGAAGACTATTCTACAGGTGATAAAAAAATGCGAACAGATTTGAATGTTGGAGTGAGTAAAACTTTGTTTAACGATCGTTTGAAAGTAAGTATTGGAAGTAATTTTGGCTTAGAAGGTGAAGAACGACCAAACGAGCAAATGACTAATATTGCTGGAGATATTCGCTTAGATTATACACTTTCTAAAAACGGAAGATATCGCCTAAGAGCTTATCGTAAAAATGAATATCAAGTAGCCTTACAAGGACAAATAGTAGAAACAGGTGCTGGTTTTATTATTACCATAGATTATGATAAGTTTAAAGAAATCATCGGAAAACAACGAAAAAATACAATTAAATTAACAGACGATAATCAGATAATCCAACATGACATCAAATAAAACCATTCGTTACTTATTGCTTTTCGTTTTAGGATTATTAACTTCTTGTAGCAATACTAAATTTCTAAAAGAAGGACAGCAACTATATACAGGAGCCGAAGTAGAAATACTTTCGGATTCTATGTCAAAATCAGAGAAAAAAATACTGCAAAAGGAGCTGGAAACGCACTTGTATCCAAAACCTAATAGTTCTTTTTTAGGGTTGAGACCCAAATTGTATTTATATAACACCACTAAAGAGCCAAAAAAACAAAAAGGATTTCGTTATTGGAAAAAATATAAATTGGGAGAACCTCCTGTTTTACTCTCAGATGTTGATAGAGTGTTTAATCAGAATAATTTAGAAAGTTATGCTGAAAATAAAGGTTATTTCAATGCAGAGTCATTTTCTGAAGTAATTGACAATAACAAACGAGCAAAAATAAAATATAGCATTACTCCTAAATCGAGGTATGTAATTGATCAGGTAATTTATCCTGAAGATTCTTTAGAAATAAGCAAGGAAATCTATGCTCTAAAGGAAAATAGTTTGCTGAAAAAAGGTGATTTTTTCGATTTAGATGTAATTGTTTCCGAGCGCAATCGTATTGATTTACAATTGAAAGAAAAAGGATACTATTATTTTCATCCGGATAACCTGATTATTCAAGCCGATAGTACCAAGAGCAAAAACAAGGTGGATTTGTATGTAAAACTTAAAAACAACACACCTAAATTAGCAACTAAAAAGTTTTATATCAATACCACAAAAGTATTGGCTGATTACAAATTGGGTAAACGTAGAGATAATGTTAAAACAACCTTTGATACCATAAATCATCAAAAAGAAATATTGGTTTTAGACCCCGAAAATAAGTTTAAATCCACTATTTATGACAGGGTTTTATATTTTCAAAAAGGAGACGTTTATCAAAGAAGTAAACACAATCTTACTCTAGGAAGGCTTACAGGTTTAGGCGTTTTTAAATTTGTAAAAAATCAATTTCTTGTTTCAGATTCTACTAAAAACGAATTTGATGTATATTACTATCTCACTCCCAATGAATTTAAATCTTTGCGAGCAGAAATTTTAGGAAAAACAAACTCTGCAAACTATATAGGGTCAGAGGTAAATATCAACTGGAATCACCGTAATTTTTTGAAGGGAGCTGAAATTTTTAGAGCCGAAATTTTTGGTTCATTTGACTATCAAATGGGAGGAAATAAAGACAATACTATAGCGAATAATATTTATAGAGTTGGTTCAAACATAAGTCTTATTTGGCCAAGGATTATAGCACCTTTTCATTTTTCTTCTTCAAGTGGTTTTGTTCCTCGAACTCGCGTAAAATTAGGATATGAATATTTGAATAGAACTCAACTCTATACCTTACATAATTTCAATGCAGCATTTGGATATATTTGGAAAGAAAATGCTCAACGCGAACACGAATTAAATATATTAGACATTACCTATGTTTCGCCGGAGAAAATTACCGATTTATATCGCCAACAGATGCAAGGAAACAAAGCCTTGAGTAGAGTAGTAGAAAAACAACTTATTTTCGGGCCAACGTATAGTTATACTTTTACCAATACGATGTTGCCTCGAAAAAACACGTTTTATTACAACGGGAAAGCCGATTTTTCTGCAAACCTCACAGGATTGCTTTGGAATGCAAATGCAGAAAAAAATCGTCAACGTGAAATATTAGGTGTACCGTTTAGTCAGTATCTAAAAATAGAAAACGATTTTAGATATTTCCGAAAAATAACAGATAATTCTACACTCGCAACGCGTTTGTTTTTAGGAGTAGCATATCCTTACGGAAATTCGCAATATATGCCTTTTTCAAGACAGTTTTTTGCAGGAGGTAGTAATAGTATTCGTTCGTTTAGAGCAAGAACCTTGGGGCCAGGAAGCTATGATCCACGAGGAAACAATACAATCTTTCTTCACGACCAATCAGGGGATATAAAACTAGAATACAATCTAGAGTATAGAACCAAAATATTTGGATTTGTAAACGGAGCCGCTTTTGTTGATGCTGGAAATATTTGGTTGTTTAATGAAGATGCTGAAAAACCAGGCGGAAAGATTTCAAAAGATTTTATAAGTGAAGTAGCAGTAGGTGCAGGATTGGGCTTGCGTTTTGATTTTTCGATATTGATTTTACGAACAGATTTGGCTATTCCATTGCGAGTGCCTTATTACGACAAAGCAGATAGATGGCGATTCAACCATATAAATCTACGAGATAAATATTGGAGAAGAGAAAATATGATATTAAACATAGCTATTGGATATCCTTTTTAAGATAGAAAAAAATGAATACATTACATCAAGTGAAAGAAATGCTACAATCTTTATCGGATAAGGAAAGAAAAGCATTTTCACCAAAATTTTTTAAAGCAGGCAAAGGCGAATACGCCGAAGGAGATTTATTTATCGGAGTTACTGTTCCCAATCAAAGATTGGTGGTTAAAGAATTTTGGAAAGTGATTTCAGAACAAGAACTTTCTGAATTGTTACAATCAAAATACCACGAACATCGGCTAACAGCCTTGTTGATGCTAGTAGCAAAGTTTGAAAAAACGAAAAAGAAAGAAGAACAAGCGCACTTAGTAGATTTTTATTTGAGTCACAAAGAATTTATAAATAATTGGGATTTAGTAGATTCGTCGTGCTATAAAATATTGGGTAAATACGCTTTTGAAAATAATTTAGATACATTACTCATACAACTTTCAAAAGAAGATAATATGTGGAGTAAACGTATAGCAATTGTGAGTACAATGCATTATGTAAAAAAAGGAGAGTATAAGCTGCTTAAAGAATTGGTACTTTACAACTTACATCATCCGCACGACTTAATTCACAAGGCAAATGGTTGGTTATTGCGGGAAATGGGAGAAAAAAATCAAAATGAATTATTAGATTTTTTGAAAAAACACTACCAAAATATGCCAAGAACTACATTGAGATATGCTATAGAAAAGCTTGAACCTGAATTGAGACAAAAATATCTGAAAGGCGAGATATAAAAAAAATGAGGCTGTTACAAAAAGTAAAACTGCCTCATTTTTTTTATGTGTGTAATTATTAATATTGTTCCGAAGCATTAGGGAAAGTAACAGATTTTACATCACTTACATATTGCCCAATTGCATTAGTCATATCTTCGTAAAGGTTGAGGTATCTTCTCAAAAATTTTGGATGAAATTCATG
>JBHBEQ010000139.1:0-3671 GCA_041785575.1 Flavobacterium sp. | reverse complement strand
TCGTAGAGAAAAAAACATCTGGTGGTGGATTGTCTAACTTCGCAGCAGTAATTACTGTAATCGCTTGTGTTGTTTTCGGTTTTTTAATGTGGAAATTTGTATTAGGAGACCCTTCTCGTTTCCAGGGTGGTGACAACGCAAATGACCCTCTACCGGGAGAGCTTCTTGGTATGATGTATAAAGGAGGAATCGTAATTGCGATTTTGATTGGATTACTTACTATGACAATTGTATTTGGTATCGAGAGATTCTTAATCATCAGTAAAGCATCAGGAAGCGGAAGTGTTAAAAACTATGTTGCAAAAGTTCAACAACTAGTACACGCAAACCAAATTGATGAAGCTATTGAAGAAAGCGATAAACAAAAAGGTTCTGTCGCAAATGTAATAAGAGCTGCATTAATCAAGTTAAAAGAAGCAAAAAGAGAAGGATTTGATGCAGATAAGGCAACTGAGGTAATCCAAAACGAAATCGAAGAAGCTACAGTATTGGAAATGCCAATGTTGGAGAAAAATATGGTGGTGATTGCTACATTGGTATCAATTGGTACATTAACGGGTCTTTTAGGAACAGTAACAGGTATGATTAAAGCGTTCTCGGCTTTATCAACTTCAGGTTCTCCAGACTCTGCAGCTCTAGCAACAGGTATTTCTGAAGCTTTGATGTGTACGGCTACAGGTATTGGTACTTCTACCCTTGCAATTGTATTCTACAACATCTTCACTACTAAAATTGACAAATTAACACATTTTATCGACGAAGCTGGATTTGCTATCACTCAATCTTACAAGAAAAACAATAAATAATTTGTAAGATAAATCGTTTAACTCCAGTGATACTGGAAAAAAAGATATAAGAAGATGGCAAAAAAAATGAAAAAAACCAGTACAAGAATTGATATGACCGCAATGTGCGACGTGTCATTCTTATTGCTAACATTCTTCGTTTTAACCTCTACTGCAAAACAACCTGAGGTACATCCGGTAGACTTGCCAAACTCTACTAAAGAAACTAAAATCCCAACGGATGATATTGTGACAATTACAGTTCACGAAGACAAAGTGTTCTTTGGTATAGCAGGAAAGCAAGATAAAAAAGAGATTTTAGCTCGTATGGGAAGAGAATACAAAATCGAATTCACTCCAGAAGAGCTAGAAAAATTCTCTAATATGGAAAACTTCGGTACAGACATTAGAGCATTGAAACAATTGTTAGCACAACCACATAGTGAATTGATGAAACCTGCAAATCACACTACAGGTGTTCCTTTCAAAGACTCTTTGAACAATCAATTAGCATCGTGGGTACGAAACGCTCGTGAAAACTCTTGGCAACAGAAAGAATCTTTCTTGAAAGTGGCGATTAAAGGAGATGCTTCTGAACCTTTCGGAACTGTTAAAAAAGTAATCGACATTATGCAAGAGCAACGTCAAAACCGTTTTTATTTAGTAACCGGATTAAGAGATGAAAATTTCTAATCTATAAAAAAAGAGAACAAAAATGGCAGAATTAAATACTGGCGATGGCGGTGGCAAAGGCGGCAAGAAAGTTAGAAGTAAGAAAATGAACCCTGCAGTAGATTTAACTGCAATGGTTGACTTAGCCTTTCTACTTATTACCTTCTTCATGTTGACAACTACTTTATCAAAACCTCAGTCTATGGACTTGACAATGCCTGATAAAAAAGACGTTAAACAAGAAGAAAAAGTAGAGTCTAAAGAGTCTAAAACAATGACAATCTTGCTCGGTGAAAACAACAAACTTAAATACTATATGGGTAGATTTGAAGAGCCTTACAATGGTGAAGGACCTACAGATACAACATATGGTCAAAATGGAATTCGAAAAATTATTTTGCAAAAAATAGCTAACTTGAAAGCTCAAGGTTTCGAAGGAAAAGAAGGACTTGTTGTTTTAATTAAAGCTACTGAAAGCGCTACCTACACTAACATGATTGACATATTAGACGAAATGGCAATCACAGGTGTAAAGATTTACATGATTAGTGATATTACAAACAAAGAATCAGAAATTATGCAATAAGCATAACAAAATCAAAGAAATATGGCAAATTTAAACATATTCGGGAAGGATTGGACAAACATAGTCTTTGAAGGACGCAATAAATTATATGGTGCGTATGTCCTTAGGAGAGACAGTGGAAAAAACACTTTGTTTGCTTTACTTCTTGGTATTGTTTTCATCGGTGGATTATTTGCTGGTAAAACTGCTTATGATAAGATCTACCAAAACATCCAAGAGTCTCGTCAAAAGGACATGGAAGCTATGGAAGGTGTGGAAGTAGTATTACCAGAACCTGAAGAAATTGAACCACCAGTGGAAGAAATCAAAAAAGAAGAACCTCCTGTAGAACCTCCTAAAGGAGACGCTTCTAAATCGGTACAAGATGAAAAAGAATTTACCGAGGTTCAAGTAAAGAAAGATTCTGAAGTTACAAAACAAGCAAAAACTTCTCAAGAGGATTTCAACGATAATACAAACTCTGGTAGAGCAGACCGAGAAGGAGATAAAGATAAAGGGGATTTCAAATCAGATGGTACTCAAACAGGTGGAGCTGATAAAGGCTCTCAAGGAACCGGAATGGGTAATCAATTTCAAAAAGAAAAAACAGAAGATGATGATCCAAACAAAATCCATAGAGTAGTTCAAGTGAAAGCCCAACCTATGAATGGAGATATCAACGATTTTCGCCTAAAATTCGCTAATAAATACAACGCACCAGAAGTTAGTTCTGGAGTTAACCAAATTAGAGTTACTTTAAAATATGTTGTAGAAAAAGACGGATCGTTTACCGATATCCAAGCTAATCCAAACGATGCATCTGGTAAAGAAGCCATTAGAGTATTGAAATCAATGCCTAAATGGAAACCAGCAGAGCAAAATGGAAAACCTGTCCGCTCTTCGTTTACTTTACCTATCGTTATTAAAGTTAATAATTAATGAAAAACTTTATAAACAACTGGAAACAAAAATCGCTATTACAGCGATTTTTGTTTATTATAGGTATTGTTTTTCTACTACTTTATTTTACACTCGGAATAATGTTCATAACTTGGAAAAACATACCGCTTACACTACCTTATACCAATAGAGTATTATTTGGAATTTTACTCATCGTGTATAGCTTATTCAGGTTTTATAGACTCTTATTTATTAATAAATCCGATGAATAAAGGAAACACTCAAGATTGAATTTCAATATAAAGTATTTTATGCTTACTATGCATGATTCTTAATTCCTTAAATACATTAAAAAAATCGCTTTAAAAGCGATTTTTTTGTTTTGCATATATTCATTCACAAACAGATTATCATTCAAAAGAAATTTATCAATATCAAGTTGACTAATCTTAAATATATCTTTTATAGTCAAATCCTGCAATACAGCACAAACAATTATCTCAAAATAAATAGGTAGTATCCCCAAAAGTGTGTAAAAGTATCTTTAATTTATCACGAAGTTAAACATTATTTTTTACATATTCTTTTTTTTTAGTTTAATGGGCAGTGGAGCGAAGGCGTAGCCGAAGCGGAACTGTGCATTAAACTTCCCATTCAAATAACTGTTGCTCATAATCTAATTTCGGAACTTTACGCTCATATGCCTTGGGAGACATACTCACTCCTGCCAATAGCAATAGCGTCGATTC
>JBHBEQ010000138.1:0-6233 GCA_041785575.1 Flavobacterium sp. | reverse complement strand
CCAGTAATAATCTGTGACTTCCCAATCTCCCTTTGTAATTTGTTTTAGAAGTTTACCACTTTCATCATAGTGGTACAGGTGATTATTTCCATCTCGTTCGGAAGCCCAAATAAGTGAGTTGTCTTTTAAGAAATCTAATACTAAGTGATCTGTTTCAATCCAAGAGTCATTGGTTTCACTAAATATTCTTTTCAATTTTTTGTTGTTTGTATCTACTAAAGAAACATCTATTTTGTTTTGATGTCTATTAGAAGTAACAACAGATAAAACAGATGCTTTGTTGGAAAATTTAATTTTAGGAATATAGTAGTTTTGTATGTTTTGAAGTGGAATTTCTGTGTTTTCTTTTGATGTAATATCAAAGATGTGTAAACTTGCAACTGCGTTGTCCTCACCAGCTTTTGGATATTTGAAACGCAAATCAGAAGGATATAGTTCTTGTTGATAAATTGGTAAATTAACTTCTTTTACTTTTGATTCGTCAAGTTTTACATAAGCAATTTGTTTATTATCAGCACTCCAATCGAATTGTCTTACAAAGCCAAATTCTTCTTCATATACCCAGTCATTGATACCATTGATAATGGAATTGTAGTTTCCGTCTGTTGTGATTTGAATTATATCTGAATTTTTTAAATCCTGATAATAGATATTGTTTTGGTAAACAAAAGCAATTTTAGAATTATCTGGAGACAACAAAGGTTCTTGAATCGGTAAATCATTGAAAATAGAAAGGAATTTTTTATTTGCAATATCGTATACCTTACAAGTAGCAATATATGAATGGCGATATATTGACATTGTATTTTGAAATACTAAGATATATTTTTCATCATCTGAAAAGCGGTAATCATCAAAAGCTCCTTCTAATAGTAAATTTTCATCAGGATTAGCGTTAGAAATATTATCATAGGTTTTCTTTACGATACCTTTTGGTGTTAGAAAAGTAAAGTCTTTTCCATTTTTCATAGAATGAGTACTTTGGAAAATTTTTTCATAATATCTTCCAGAGTATATTTTTTCAACAGTAATAGATTGTCCCCAAGAGTGTATTGAAGATAATAATAATGCTAGTGGAAATATTATTTTTTTCATCTTTGACGTCTGAATTATTATGTAATTAAACAAACTCCAAAGATAACATTTTTGTACAAGAGAAGGCGAAAAGCTGTGTTGATTTTGAAAAAGTGTAAAAAAAATACAGTTCAAAATTGAAACTGTATCTAAATAAGAATTAAAAAAGGCAAGCGACCTACATCGCACCGCTACAACCACATACCTTTGCTGCGTTCCCACCCTGGAGGATTCTGCAGGAGCTGGTCGTGTAGGACTTGCCAGGTGCAAATATACAAACAATTTATATATTTGCAAATGATTTGTAGATAAAAAAAAGATTTGTAATATTGTAAACTATAAAAAAAGAAAAATGAAAACACGTAATGTTCTTATTACCTTAGGGTTAGCTGCAATGGTATTAAGTTGTAAAAACGAAGAAAAAACACAAAATAAATTTCGCATAGAATCTTCTCAGTTAAAACAAACCTATGATTTGAATGAAAAAATACAACTGAAGCTTGCAGAAGAAGGAACTTCAACATTAGATTCGGTAGTATATTTTGCAAATGGGAAAAGGCTAGGAGCTGTAAAAGCAAATGCGGCTTTTGAATTTGTTTTGGCTGGACAAAATTATGGAAACCTTGAAATTGTAGCTAAAGCGTATGAGAAAGGAAAAGAAGACGAGTCAAGCGTACAATTGAATTTGTTTCCGAGTGAAGCACCAGTAGCATGGAATTATTCTGTTGTAAATACATATCCACACGATCAGAAAGCATATACTCAAGGCTTGGAATTTTATGGTGATGTTTTGATTGAAAGTACAGGAAATGGTGAAGGTGTTGGAACGGGTACAAAAGGAAAATCGAGTATTCGAAAAGTGAACCCGAAAACAGGTGAAGTGTTGAAAATTGTTGAATTACCAGATGAAGTGTTCGGAGAAGGTGCTACTGTATTAGGTGGAAAGTTATACCAATTGACTTATAAAAATAATCACGCTTTTAGGTACGATATCAATACTTTTGAGCAAGAGAAAGTATTTCCGTATTTCCAAAATATGGAAGGGTGGGGCTTGACAAACGACGGAACGAATCTTTATATGTCAGACGGAACTCCAAATGTATATCGTGTAAATCCTGAAGATTTTAGTAAAGTAGGACAATTTACTGTTGCTACTAACCAACAATTGATACCAGCAGTAAATGAGATGGAATGGGTAAATGGAAAGATTTATGCAAATGTTTACGGTATGGAAGCAATATGTGTTATAGATCCAAATACTGGGAAAATTGAAGCTGTGATAGATCTTTCGCAATTGAAATCACAAGTTACAAAACATCCAGATTTAGACGTATTGAATGGAATTGCTTACAACAAGAAAAACAATACTTTTTTTGTAACAGGTAAGAATTGGGATAAAATGTTTGAAATAAAAATTTCGAATTAGTTCTTATAAAGTTTAAGAATTGAAAATAAAAACAGCAAAAATCACGTTGATTTTTGCTGTTTTTTATTTGTAAACTGGTATAAGATTTCTGAGATGTCTTTATATGTATATATAAAATTTGTGTTACCTAAGTAATTTACATTGATCAACCTTAAAGAATAATTAAAGGTTTAAAACAAGTAATAGGATAATATCATTTAAAGACTAGATAAGTACACGATTTATGAAAAAAATGGAATAAAAAAGGTCTGAAGAAATTATTCAAACAGACCTTTTTATTAATTTATGAAATAAGATTTAGTTTACTTTTTTACGATTGTCATTAGAATCTAAATCTATCAGTTTGTTATAAGGGTCAACACCAACTTCATCTGGTTTTTCATTGACAATAAAAGTAACTTTGTTTGAAATGTCTTTGATTCGATATTTTTTCAAAGCCAATTCTTTTTTAGTTTCGTATTTATTCTTGTTGATAGCGAATACTCCGACTTCGATAAAATCATTTAAAGGGTAGGATTGTATTTCTTTACCTCCTAATTTAGTTTTTAAGGTGTTTTTTTGATTGTCTTCAAAAATCATTTTACCTTTATTATCGGCTCTGTGTTTTGAAACAATAAAATGAACATCTACTTGATACTTACCATTATCGAGCTGTTTTACTTCCACTTTTTCAGTTTTATTTTCATATAAAGTGATGTTTTCAAACATATCGGCGATAAGATATTGTAAATCTTGAGGCGTTCCTTTGCGTATCATTTCAACTAAATCACGAGATATAGTATATGGAGGTTCTTGAAATGCTACTTTGTTTATGTAATTATGCAAAATGTTGTGAAACTTATCTTCTCCAAGTAAATCACTAAGTGCATAGAATACCAATGCACCTTTGTTGTAATGGATGTATTGCTGGTTTTCGTTATACATCAATGGATTTTCTTCTTTCCATTCGTGTTTTCTACCTGATAAATAGCTATCCAAAGCTTCTTTAAGAAATTTGTGCATTTGTGCTTTTCCGTATTTTTTCTCTAATACTTTAAGTGAACTATATTCAGATAGTGACTCAGATAGCATAGTAGCACCCTTTACTTTAGCACCAATTACTTGATGTGCCCACCATTGATGCGCCATTTCGTGAGAAACTACAGAATAAGGATAATCAATGGCATTTGGATCTTCTTCGTCCACATCGGCAATAAATCCAATTGATTCAGAAAAAGGCATAGTGTTGGCAAATGCTTGTGCAAATGTTCCTAAAATAGAAGGGAATTCTATGATACGTGCTTGACGGAATTGGTATAGACTGAAATTTTGGCTGTAGTATCCGATAGCATCTTTCATTGCTTTCATCATTCTATCGAGATTGTATTCGTGGCCTTTGTGATAATAAATTTCAAAGTCAATTCCGTTTACTTTTTCGCGTTTTACTTCATATCTTGCAGAATTATATGCGTAGAAATTTAATATTTTTTGGTCCATTTTATAATGGAAATAGTTTCTACCTTTTTCTTTCCATTTTTTTTGTAAATAACCTGGAGCTACTGCAATTTGGTCTTCATCTGTACTTACTACAGTTTCAAAATCTATCCAATCTGCTTCACTTGAAATATAGGTATTCATACGAGCTTCCATGTTGTCTGGTGAATCCATTCGTTCTTTTGGAGGAAGATTGTATTTTTTGCGTATATCATTGTGCTCTATTTCCAAGTTTTCATTGTATCCAAATGAAGGAAATAGTACGGAATTGTTGATAAACGTTCCGTTTTCTAATATAGGAGAATGGTCAGATAACCATCTGTTTGGTTTGCTTTTTCTCTTGTATGATAACGCAAGAGTGTCTCCAGGAAGCAAAGGTGTTTTTAGATGAAAAATATGCACATTGTGTACACTATCACTTTCTATTTTACTGATTTCTTTTTCAAAAATAGCTTCCGTATCTTTTTTGTCAAATTCGATGTAAATTTTGTCAATTGGTTGGTTACTTTTGTTTACAGTCAGGAATTTTCCTAAAACTTCATATCTTCTTTCTTTAGGAAATAAATCCAATTGAACGTTTACATCTACAATTCGAGGATGTGTGAGTTTTTGATATTTTTTGTATTTTTTTTCATATTCCACACTTAGTTCCTCATACTCTTTGGAAGTGTAATAAGGGTCTATTTGGGTTTCATCATAATAAATTGCATACCCCAAGCCCAAAAATCCGAATAAAAATAAGGTAGCTAATACTCCTAAAATAGAATTCATTCGTTTGGTAGCGAGTTTTAAGCGTTCTTTTACTCCAGATAACACGCCTCTTCTCCAAAAAGCCAATGTAGCAATATAGAGTAGGGAAGCAAACAATATCCAATACAAACGATAATAGAAAAATTCCCTTACACTTCCAAAACCATTCATATCAGAATAAGAAGGTTTGTGAGAACTGTTGAAATCAAAAATAGACAACTCCAATCCAATTTGGTCTAAATTCTTTAGTACCACTAATTGTAATAATAGAGTAACAAAAAATCCAATAATGTAGTTTCGAAAAAAGGATTGAATAAACAATGCAAATACTATCAAAACTAAAACTCTTAGATATCCAAAAACAAAGAAATGTTGTAGATATTGTTTGATTTCAAAATGATAATAGCCATAAGCAATTTGTATGCCTATACAAGCAAGAATACTAAGAGCGAATATAAACCATGTAAGGTAATTCAAAGTTAAGAATTTAGATAGAAGTAAACTCCAATTAGGAATAGGAGTTGAATCAACTAATAAATTCATTCTTGTAGCTGTACTTCTTTGAATGAGAATACCAGCAAACAAATAGATGATTATCGTAAGGAAAAATTGCACATTACTCATAGCGAGTTGCGTAACTTTCCAAGTAACTGGGTACGTACGAGTGCCAAATAAATCTTGTCCTAAAGTAAACCCAGATCCTACAATGAATATAAGCAACATTACAACTGGAACTATGAATGTCCAATTGGTAAGAATAGCTCTAAATTCAATTTTAGATATATTCCAAGTGGTAATCAATTGATCTTTGAAACTATAGCTGAGGTTTACTTTTGGAAGATTGATTTTGATGATACTTCCAAAGTTGTTTTTAGTTACTACTTCTCCTTTTTTCTTTCTTTTTAAGCTAATAGGTTGGTGGTTAAATGAAAAAAAGAAGTAAACAATAAGGAAGCACAAAATTCCCAATCCAATCCAAATAGCTCTGTTGAGAAGAATAACATTGGCAAACGGAATAGAATTATGGTTTTGTTTTTCTATAGTCCAATATTTTACGACATATTCAAGGGCTCTGCTCCCTGATGGGTCAAAAAGGGAAATTATAAAATCGTCATCTACGTTTATAGTAAGATTAGCGATTAATGCATTTAAAATAAAAATTACTAATACAGTAATAAATCCAGCAGTAACATTTCTACTAAGAGTGACAATCATAAAAATTAGTGCACCGATAAAGAAAATGTTTGGTACTACAAATAGGATGTACGATTGGATATAAGCATAAAAACTGTTTTTTCCAAGTAAATCAGAATTTGCAAATGGCAAAATAGTAGCCAAGTAAAATGCAATACCAATGCTCAATGTAATGATAAGGGTTATTACAAAGCCACTCAAAAACTTCCCTAAAATATAATCTTTTTTGTTAAAAGGGTAAGAGTAGAGAAGCTGGTGAGAATTGTATTTAAAATCTCTGTAAATTGTTGCGCCAATCACAGAGGGAACAATGAAT